>JBFGDW010000086.1:0-11717 GCA_041580435.1 Candidatus Polarisedimenticolia bacterium
CCCGTCGAGATACGTCGCGACCGAGTCGTCGACGGAAAGCTCGCCGCGGGACTCGAGGAGCAGGATCGCCGCCGCGGTCATCTGCTTGGTGATCGACCCGTGCGACTGGACCGTCGCGGGCGTGTAGGGGCGGCGCGTCTCCCGGTCCGCCAGCCCGTATCCCCGACGCAGGACCACGTCGTCGCCTTCGCTGACGATGATCGCCCCGGAGAAGCCGAGGGACTCCATGGCCCGGAGATAGCGATCGATCTTCTCAGCGATCTCAGACTCAGGACTCACCGCTTGACCGGCCGGCCCCGCAGTTCCCTCGCCAGACGGAGATTTGGTGCTCCCGCAACCGATCAGGATGGCGGTCAGTGCGAGGACTATCAAATGGATTCGGAGCATCTAGAGCCCTGTTAAGTCAACTTCGCCATGATGGATGATGGCCTTTTTTTCGGCGATGCCTTGCTGCACAGATGGAAGCTCGAGGGAGGCCTGATGGTGTTTGGGTCAGCAGAGTCCTGGGCGCACGTTGATCTTTCCGATGAGTCCGTACATTTGCTTCTCCTTCGGCTCGGCGGCTCGCAGCGGGAGGGTGCAGTCGACGACTCCCGATGCTACGGCCAAGACGAAATCCCGACGACCGCAATCTTCAATGAATTGCCTGACGGACTTGACGGGCAATTGAGAGCGCCGCTGGCTGGAAGCGTAGCACGGGAGCAGAGGCCGCCAGGGGCGCCACGCACCGCCCGGCGACCGAAGGGAGAAGTGGGCGGCAGAGACCCGAAAAGGCGCTGTGAGCGCTCGTCACCTGCAGCGTCTCGTTAGGCAGCTCCGCGCGCGGCGCCGCCGCCGCGCGTCAGCGCCGTCAAGCGCCGGACAAGCAGAACGCCGAGGATGCCCAAGATCGGGGAGGTGAAGAGGCCCGGGAAGTAGCCGCCAACCCGAAGGGAGAGCGCGGGATGCGCGAAGGCGTTGGCGAGCGCAGCGAGACCCAGGAACCAGAGTGCCGCCAGCGCAGGGCGTCGACCTGCCAACAGGCCCAAGCAGCTAAGCCCCCAGACAGCGAGCCAGAAAACGTTAAACGAGGCGAAGAATAGGGAGGACCAAGGTGCGAGGCCAAGTAGCTCAGGAAAGTGCCTGTGAAACCCGGTGAGGAATTCCTCGCCGAAGTGGAACGCCTGGATCAGGACCGCGCCACTAGCCGTATGTACGGCGGCTTGGCGCGCTTGCGGGCTCGAGGAAACCTCATCGCGAGTCAAGGTGAGGAAGAGGGCGGCCAGAGCGGCCAAGCTCAGGCCCGCAGTGCCGAGCAGGATGCTACTGAGATCCTCACTCACTTCGCTCTCAGCGCCGCCTAACACTCCAGTTCAGCGGTGGCGCGGAGCGTCGGTGGCTGGAACCGGCTTGTAGACGGTGATCTCGACGTCACTCGGCAACCTCAGAAGAACGAGTGATAAAACTCAGGCGGTTCCCATCAGGATCCACAACGAGCATGTCACGGGTACCAGGGCCGAGCGAGTTACTCGGCGGCTCACTGACTGGAACACCTCGTTCGCTGAACTGCTCGTAGCACCTATCAACGTCCGTCACGTAGAAGTGGACCAAACTTCCGAATTCGCAATCGCCCTTATGCTCTGTGAGGAATATCTCCATTCCTTCACGTGCAACGCAAGCGAAGACTGGTAAACCCGATTCGAACTGGTGCTTCCACTGCTCCTCAAAACCGAGCCTCTTGTAGAAGGCACTGCTCGCGTCGTAGGAGCGAACTCGCAATGCTGGCACGACTCGCTGCATCGGTATCCTCGGGTCGGCCGTCTAACGACGTTTTTGCGCGATGGGGGGAATGGTCATCGGTTGAGATCGTGCCAGATAGTGGGGGGGAGGGTCAATCGGGAAAACGCCAGAAAGTCCCGCCAAGGCCAGGCTTCGGGGAGAGAGTTGGGATTGGTGACGGCTGGACAGGCTGTGGCGGCTGCGGGATAGCGGGATAATGGAGGCGGAATGGACGCTGCGGGGCAGTCTCAGCGGCTCCTGTACAGGGGGCTGCGGATCCGCGGATTCGCTCGGCCATGGAGGCGGGTGTAGAGCAGGGTCGTGGTCAGGTCCCGGTGCCCCAGAAGTCCCTGGACGATCCGGATGTTGCATCCCGCATCCAGGAGGTGCGTGGCGAAGGAGTGGCGGAGCGTGTGGCAGGTCGCCGGCTTGGCGACCCCGGCCTGGCGCACCGCCTCCTTCATGGCTCGCTGCACCACCGAGGGGTGCAGATGGGTCCGGCGGCGGGCATCGGCCTCCCGGTCCCTGAAGAAGCGCGCCGACGGGAAGGTCCACTGCCAGGCTCAGTCCCGGCCGGCGTGGGGGGACCGGCGCGCTAGCGGCGCCCGGGGGAGCGCCACCTCGCCGTAGCCCAACTGCAGGTCGCGCAGGTGCTGGCGGCGCACCCGGGCCAGGTCGCCGAGGAAGCGGTTCACGTGGGCTGCCCCTAGATGGGCAGAATGCCGGCGGGTCGGCGCGCGCCGGTGATTCTAGGCGGCGGCCATTTGGGCGGCAAAGGGGGTGTGGCATAGTACCGGCCCATGGACGGGGAAGCGCGCAAAGGGGCAGGCGCCGGCACGCGGGCGGGCGGACCGACGCCGCACTCGCGGCGGCAGGCGGTTCCAGGGCCAGCCCGGCCCGGCCCGGCCGAGGTGGGGGCGCTGGCCGTCATCGCCGGGCTCATCCTGTGGCTGGGCACCCGGCTCTGCCTTGGAACCGAAACCCGCCTGGCCTACCTCCTCTATGACGACGCCTACTACTACCTGGGAGTGGCGCGCAGCCTGGCGGCCGGCCTGGGCAGCACCTTCGACGGGATCAACCCCACCAACGGCTACCATCCTCTCTGGTGTGCGCTGCTGGTGCCGGTCTTCTGGCTGACGGACCATCCCGGTGCCGCCGTACGTATCGTTGCAGCGCTCTGGTTCGCCGCCGCCGCCGCCGCGCCGCTGGCCCTCTGGTGGGCGCTGCGTCCGCGCACCGGCCCGGCAGGGGCGGTGCTGGCGGCGGCCCTGTTCGGCCTGCAGCCGCTGGTGGGCCTGGGACTGGAGCGGCCCAATGGCCTGGAGACGCCGCTCTATGCCCTGCTCATCGCGCTGTTCGCCGGCGCCTTCGAGCGCGGGCAGCGGCATGTGGGGAGAGGCGGCTGGCGGCACCTGGCCGGCCTGGGACTGCTCCTCGGTCTGGTCATCACGGCGCGCCTCGATGGCGGGCTCATGGCGGTGGCGGCGGCGCTGCTGCTGGCCGCGGGCGCCTGGCCCGCCGCCGCCCCGTCGCCGCGGTCGGAGGTGACGGGCGGCGGGTGGCTAAGCGTGCTGACGGGCCGTCTGGGCGCGGTGGGAGTTCTCGCCGTGGCGGCCACCGCCGTGGCGGGCCCGTTCATGCTCTGGGGGGCGCTGCGCTTCGGCAGCCCCATGCCGGTGAGCGGTCGCACGGTCTCCCAGGCCGCTGCCCAGGAGCGGGAGGAGGTGGGCGGCCCGCTCAGCCCGTCCTTCCTGCGCCGGCGCGCCTACTACGGCCTGGAGCTGCTGCCGCGGCGCATGGCCCGCGCGGCGCTGGAGGGGACGCCGGCGGCGGCGGCCGTCTGGAACAGCGGCCTGGCCGGGAGCGTGGCCGTGGTGGGCGGCGCCGCGGCGCTGATTGCCGTCGGCCTGTGGAGGCGCCGGGCTGACCCGCGCGGCGACGCCCTGGGCCTGCTGGCGCTGTTCGGCCTGCTGCACTACGGCGCCTACGCCGCCTGGCTCTGGACGCAGGGGGAGGAGACCTATCGTCTGTACTACCTCATGCCCCAGGCCATGCTCCTGGCCGCCGCCGCCGGGGCGGCGCTGGGTCCCACGCTGGACCGGCGCCTGCGCCATCCCCTGGCGCGGCGGTCCGCCGCCGCGGCCGGCCTGGTGGTGCTGGCGCTGCTGCTGGTGCGCGCCGTGGAGCGGCGCTGGGCGCTCTATGACGAGCCTCCCGGACCCGTGACCGCGGCGGGGATCTACGGCTGGGTGCGCGCCAGCCTCCCTGAAGCTGCGGTCCTCGGCGCCCGGGACGCCGGCAAGCTCGGGTACTTCTCTGGCCGGCCGGTGGTGAACCTGGACGGGCTCATCAACGACCACCGGCTGCTGGCCGCCATCGCCGCCGACGCCGAGGACGCCTACATCGCCGGCTCGCGCATCGACTACCTGCTCTACGATCGCGACTGGGTCGTCGGCTTCCCGGCCGGCGAGGCGCCGTCTCCCGAAGCCGAGAGGGCAGCCCCCGCGGCAGCCGCTGAATCGCTGCCCCGTGGCCGCGAGCGCCTGGGCGCCATCCTCCGGCGCCTCGACGCCCGTCCCGGCATCACCCTGCGGGAGGTGCCTGGGGCTCCCGATAACTGGCTGGTGTTGCAGGTCCAGCGCCACCGGTGACCGGCACTGCCGCGTCGGCCGGCACGTAGATGTAGCGCTGCGGCTCCAGGAAGCGCCAGCCCTGCTCGATGGCCACCACCTCCGCCAGGCGGTAGTGGCGCAGGATCTCCTCCTTGGCTGGCGAGATCCACAGGGTCGTCCACTCCCAGTCGTTCATGGACTCGGCCGGCCGGTTCAGGATCACGGCGGCGTAGCGCTGCTCGCGGATGCCGGCGATGAGGGCGTCCGGGTGCCAGGCGTCGTTGCCGGCCAGGATGGAGAAGACGTACGGGTCGGCCACCACGGGCGTGCGCTCCGCCGACAGCGCCATCCCCACGTCCTGGGCCAGCACCTCCGCGCCCTCCGGCGTGTGGCGCCGCACCGCCTCGGCGAACAGCAGGCGCTCGTTGCCCGGGCGCAGCGTCAGGATGCGCTCGCGCACCAGGGAGCGCATCTCGTAGAGGGTGTGGGCGGCGCCGGTGAAGGCCAGCACCAGGAGCAGGGCGGTCTGCAGGCTGGAGGCCGGCACGGCCGCGGCGGGTGCTGACGTGCCGGCGCCCGCGCCCAGGCGGTCCAGCAGCAGCGCCGTGAGCACCGCCATGGCCAGCATGGGCGGGAAGAAGCGTGGCAGGTTGGCGTCGGTGGCGATGGCCACCGTCAGCCCCAGCCACAGGTACAGCCCCAGGAAGCGGTACGGGGCGTAGAGTCCGGTTGACGCGGCCTGGCGCATCCCCAGGGCCGCCCCCAGGCTGGCCACCAGGAACAGCACCACGTTCCACGGCGAGCCGAAGAACAGCTCGGCGTTGGAGAAGATGACCCACGGCGGGTCGGCGTCGGCGCTCACCGTTCCCATCACCGCCGCCGTCCAGAAGCCGCCGCCGCTCCACAGGGTGAGCAGGGCGAACAGGAGCACCAGCGTCCCGCCACCGGCGGCGGCGAAGCGCAAGCCCCGGCGCCGGTCGGCCAGGAAGAGATCCAGAACGGCGGCGCCGAGCCCCACCACCATCACCTGCTTGGTGAGCCAGGCGCCGGCGAAGAAGGGGAGCGCGCCATACCCGGTCCGCCCGCGCCGGCGGGCGGCGATGTAGGCCAGCAGCCCCCCCGCCTCCAGCAGCGTCCCCAGGGCGTCCACCCGCTGGGTCGTCCCCCAGAACACCACCTGGTAGAACGACAGCCACAGCGCTCCCGCCGCCAGCGCCGGCAGCGCCCGGCCGGTCTCCCGGCGCACCAGCCATCCGGCCAGAATCGCCGTCCCCCCGGTGGACAGGATCGACACCAGCCGTCCGCCGGCGAACAGGCCGGCGCCGCTCAGCCAGGTCCAGGCGGCGGTCACCAGGTAGTAGAGCGGCGTGTAGTGGACGATGACGAACGGCGCCTCGGTCCAGCGCGAGGGATCGTACGCCGGCGTGCCGTCCAGCCACGAGCGCACCGCCAGGCCGATGGCCCCCTCGGTGACGATCACCTCGTGGGGGTAGGTGAGCATCTTGTAGGAGACGGCCAGGTAGAGCCCCACCGCCACCAGCAGCACGAAGGCCAGGGCCGCCGCCAGCAGCCCGCGCAGCCGTCTCGCCGCCCCGCCGCTCACGACAGCCACTTCACCAGGCGGATGATCCCCATCTTGGCCCCCTGGCGGTGGGCGGAGAGGGTCTCGGACCGGCCGGCGGAGCGGGCGGCGTAGAAGCGGTACGCCTCCCGCAGCATCTCGTCGTTGGTGCGCGTCGGCTGCCAGCCCAGGTTCTCCTTGATGCGCGTGGTGTCGAACACGAAGGTGCTGGAGATGAGGCGCGAGTGGTACGGCCCGAGGGGGGACAGCCCCACGGCGTGCAGCAGGCGCAGCAGGGCGATGGTGGCCTTCTCGGGCAGGTGGAAGAAGCGCGGGCGCCCGCCCGCCTCCTCCACCACCGCCTCGTACACCTCCCGCAACGGCTTCACCCGGTCGCTGCCCACGTGATAGATGTGGCTTCCGGGGGAGCGGGACGCCAGCAGGCAGGCCGCCGCCAGATCCAGGGCGTAGATGAACTGGTAGCGGTTGGAGCCATCCCCCACAAGGTAGAGCCGGCGCCCCTCCTGGGCGAACTCGAACAGGATGGCCAGCAGGCCCAGCCGGCCGGCCGAGACGATGGTGGGGCAGCGCAGGGCGTCGGCGTCCAGCCCATCGGCCCGGGCGGCCAGCTCCTCCTCGCCGGCCAGCTTGGAGCGGCCGTAGTGGCAGACCGGGCAGGTGGGCTCGTCCTCGGCCACCAGCGCCTCGTACCCCTTGCCGAAGACGCAGATGGAGGAGGTGTACACCAGCTTGCGCACGCCGGCGGCGATGCAGGCGTCGGCCACGTTCCCGGTGCCGGCCACGTTGGAGTCCCACAGCTCCTTGGGATCGGGCTTCTCGTGCCCCATGAGGGCGGCGCAGTGGAAGACGGCGTCGAAGGGGCCGTGCCTCTCGAAGACGGCGCCCACGGCGCCGGCGTCGCGCAGGTCGGCCCGGGCGTAGGTGATGCGCCCGTCAGGCTCGGGGTCCTCCAGGCGGTCCAGGCTCACCACCTGGATCTGCTGGTCGGCCAGGTAGCGGGCCAGCACGCCGCCGAAATACCCGGCGCCGCCGGTGACCAGGGTGCGGCGGGGCGGCGGCCCCAGGGGCAGGCGCGGGGGCGTGCTCAACGGGCGCTCGCGGCGGCCGGCGGGGCGCAGCCGGAGGCCGCCCCCGCCGCCGACCACTCCAGCCTGCGGTAGTCGAAGTCGAGGCAGCCGCCGCCGGGCGGCAGCGCCGCCACCTGCAGGTGCCGGTTCACGTCGTAGGCCAGCGGCACGAGGGGGAGCGCCTCCTCCGGCCAGTAGCGCAGGTAGCCGTCGTCGTAGATCACCACCTGCTCGATCCCGGCCGGCACCGGCAGGGGGTCCACCGCCGGCAGGGCGGTGGAGCCCGGCTCTCCGTGGAAGCTGCGCCCCCGGGCGCTGGGGATCCAGGCGTCGGGGGCGTTGGAGAAGAGCGGGAACAGTCCCACGACCCGGTACTCGGGGAGGAAGTAGGCGGCGTGGAAGGCGTGGTCGTAGGCCAGGATGAGGGTCCGCTCCGGGTCCAGCGACTCCCGGATGACGGCGTCCCGCCGGGCCAGGTCGTCGTTGCGCGCCAGCAGGCGGGTGCCGCTGGGGTAGGGCTCGGGAAGGGTCCACGGGCCGACGCGCACCGGCAGGACGAACAGCCCCAGGTTCACCGCCAGGGCCAGCAGCACCAGCGCCCGGGGCAGGATGCCGGGAGGCAGGTCGGGCCGCGTGGCCGAGCGGCGTCCCGACACCAGCCACTGGGCCAGCGGCACGGCGGTGGCCGCCGCCAGGATCACCGCCGGCGGCATGAGCAGCACGCCGAAGCGCGGCGCCCAGTCGTAGGCCAGGTGGAACAGCGTGGCCGGCACCGCCCACGCCGCCAGGAACGGCCCGGCGCCGGGGAACGGCGAGCGGCCGATGAGGCACCCCACCAGCCCCACCACGAACGGGATGAGGAACGGCCCCAGGGCCATGACGGCGCTGGCCGCCACGTCCGTCGCCTGCACCGGGATCTTGTCGTAGCCATCCCCCAGGATCTTGGTGGCCCAGACCACCTCCGACAGGAACGACGCCGAGGTGGCGCGATAGGCGGCCCAGCCGCCCGAGAGCTGCGCCACCAGCGCCGTCCAGCCGGCGGCCGCCCCGGCCAGCAGTGCGGCGCCGCCGGCCGTGCGTCGCCACGGGTGGCGCCAGGCGGCGTAGATCCACAGCGGCCCCATGAGCACGGCGAAGGTGGAGCGGAAGCCGAACGCCAGGGCCAAGACCACCGTCATGAGCCAGAAGGAGCCCGCCTCCGCTGGCTGCCGGCCGCGGCGCGCCAGCCAGGCCACCACCAGCGACAGCGCCGCCTCGCCGGTGGCCGGCATCCCGACCCCGCCGAAGAACCAGAACAGGGGACTGACCACCAGCAGGGCGGCCGCCAGCCAGCCGGCGGTCTCGCCGGCCAGATCCCGGGCCAGGTAGTAGGCGAACAGGAAGGCCACCCCCGAGGCCAGGGCGCTGAACATGGCCAGGGCCAGGACCGGGTCCCCCAGCAGCTTCTCCAGCAGGGCCAGGGCGCCGACGTAAAGAGGATTGCCCGGGGGGTGGGGGCGCCCCACCGTCATGTCGTACCGCTCCAGGGCGAGGGCGTAGCGCACCGAATCGGAGATGAACAGGGTGCGGTCCATGAAGGGAAGCCGGGTGGCCAGGGCGAGGGCGGCGAAGGCCAGGCCCAGCGTCAGACTGGCGACCGGTCCCCGGGACGCGGAGCGGGCCATCATGGCGGGCCAGTATACTGCACGCCAGCACGCGGTTCTGCCCCGGCCCCGCAGGTCCTCCGGCCCCGCGGGGGGCGGCACCGCAGGCCCCGGCAGGGGCGGCTTGCGCCGCCGGCCGCGGGGAGCCATCGTCAGGGGGGCAAGTCCCGTGAGCCATCTGACCTACACCCCACCCCCGGCCGTGCCGCGCGGCCACGACCGGTCCCGGCCGCGGCTGTGGCAGCACGACTACCTCCACCTGCGGCCGCTGGCCGCCGACCTGCGGCCGCGCATCCTCGCCGCCGCCGCCGGTCCGCTCCCCCGGGTGCTGGACCTGGGGTGCGGCTTCGCCCCCTACCGCGCCGACTTCCCGCCGGCCACCGCCTACATCGGCGCCGACCTGGAGCCGGGGGTGCGCCCGCAGGTGCTGGCGGTGGGGGAGGCGCTGCCGTTTGGCGACGGTGTCTTCCATGCCGTACTCTCCAGCCAGGTGCTGCCCGTGGTGGAGGACCCGTCCCAGGTGGCGGCCGAGATGCGCCGCGTGGCTGTCCCGGGGGCGCCGGTGTGGGTGTCGTGCCACGGAGCCTGGCCCCACTCCACCCCCCGCCCCGAGCACCGCTTCGGCGAGCCCGACCTGCGGGCGCTCTTCTCCTGGCTGGACCGGCTGGAGGTGATCCCCCAGGGGGGGATGCTGGGAATGCCGTTCGCCCTGGCCAACATCGGCGTGCGCGAGGCGGTGCGCGCCGCCGAGAGGCGCCTGGGGGCGCCGGCGCGCCTCCTCTGGATCCCGGCCCACGCCTTCTTCCTGGTCTCCAACCTGGCGGGGCGCCTGCTGGAGCGGCTGGCGCGGTGGGGGCCGCTGCGTCCCTTCCTGGGCTACCTCCACGGCTCCATGCCCATGAACTACCTGGTGGCGGGGGTGCGCCGGTGAGCTCATCCCCCCCGAGCCAACCCCCCGGCGATCCCCGCTCCCGGCGCTGGCAGGCCCCGCGGATCGGCCCGGCAAGGCCCCTCAAGCGGCTGCTGCCGTCGGTGCGCAGCATGGCCCACGGCTACGCCGGCCACACTGTGGAGGCGCTGGTCTTCCTGCTGCTGACGCCGTTCATCGTCCGCAGCCTGGGGCTGGGGGCGTTCGGCCTGTGGAGCCTGGCGGTGGCCCTGGCCGAGTGGCTGCAGCTTCTGGACCTGGGGCTCAAGGAGGCGGTCATGAAGTACACCGCCGCCCACCAGGCCCGCTCCGACGCCCACGCCGTGCGCCGGGTCAGCGACACGGCGCTGTTCATCTACACAATGGCCGGCGTGGTGGCGTTCCTCATCGGCCTGGGGCTGGCCTGGTTCGCCCTCCCCTACATGGTGGACGACACCGCCGCCCTGGGGGAGGAGCGGGTGGTCCTCATGCTCCTGGTCCTCTCGGCGGCGCTGTCCCTGCCCGGCGGCCTGACCGGCACCCTGCTGGAGGGTCTGTCGCGCTTCGACCTCATCAACCTGTTCCGCATCGGGCTGGCCGGCCTGCGGCTGGTGCTGGTGGTGCTGGCCCTGCAGCTTGAGCTGGGGCTGGTGGGTGTGGCCGCCGCCGAGCTGGGGGCGCGGGTGGCGCTGCACGCCGGCCGCTGGTGGGCGGTCCACCGCATCGATCCGGTGCTGGTGCCGCGCCCATGGCCCCACCGGGACCAGCGGGCTCGGCTGCTGGGATTCGGCGCCTGGAATGCCCTGCGCCAGGCCGGCGAGGTGGCGGTGACCAAGCTGTACGAGCCGATCCTCTCCCTGCTGGCCGGCCTGCCGGCGGTGGGGGCCTTCTACCTGGGGCGGCGCCTGGGGAGCATGCCCGCCGAGCTCATCGTCCCCATGGCCGGCGTCCTCTTCCCGCTGAGCAGCGAGCTGGAGGCGGCGGGCCGCGGCCGCACACTGCAGCAGACCTTCCTCACCGCCACCAAGTTCTCCCTGGTGGTGGCCATCCCCCTGAGCCTGGTCCTGTCCCTGGGGGCGGGGCCCATCCTGGCCAACTGGATGGGCGGCCGCACCCCCGAGGCAGCGCCGGTGCTGTCGGTCTTCGCCCTGGTCTTCATGGTGGTGGCGGCGGCCCTGCCGTCGGAGGTCATGCTCCTGGGGCTGGGGCACGCCCGCGCCCTGGCCATCCTGGGCATCGTTCAGGGGGCGCTCACCATCGGCGTGGGGGTGCCGGCGGTCCGGGTCCTGGGGCCCACGGGCCTGGCCCTGGCCGGCCTGGGGGCGGTCCTGGTGACCCAGGCCCTGATCCAGATCCCCCTGGCGTCCAGTCGGTGCAATCTCGAGTTCTCCCAGCTCCTGCGCCGCGGGCTGCTTCCGCCCATCCTGGCCGCCCTGCCGGTGGGGTTCCTCATGTGGCTGCTGGCGGAGCGGGTGGCCGTGGGCGGCCTGGCCGCCCTGGCGGCGTGGGCGGGCGGCGGCGTGGCCACCTATGGCATGCTGCTGTGGTGGTTCGGCTTCGAGGCCGAGGAGAAGGCGTTCCTGCGCTCCCAGTTCAAGCGCCTGATCCTCGACCCCTCCGAGATCACCGACTGGGAGGAGGTTCCGTGAGCGAGGGCGACCCGGTCCGGACGCGCCTGCTGCGCGAGCTTTGGGATCGCGACGAGCGCTACTACGATCTGGCGCGCCAGCACGTCCATCACGCGGCGACCCAGCCCCACGAGTACGCCTTCCTCTCCCGCCACCTGCCGGCGGAGGGGCTGATCCTGGAGGTCGGGTGCGGCGAGGGGAGCAACCTGGAGGCGCTGGCCTCGCCGGACCGCCGCTTCGTGGGGTGCGACCTGTCGGGGCTGGCTCTGCGTCTCGCCCGGCAGGCGGCCCCCGCCGACGGCAGCCGCGGCTACGTGCGCGGGGAGGGGGAGTCCCTTCCCTTCGCCGCCGGCACCTTCGACGCCGTCATGGGGATCTCGCTCTTGGAGCACCTGCCCCAGCCGGACCGGGTGGTGGAGGAGATGATCCGGGTGCTGGCGCCGGGCGGCACGCTGCTCCTCATCTCCCCCCAGTACGGCGCCCCGCTGGGGGCCAGCCCGTGCCGGCGCGGCGGCGGCGC
>JBFGDW010000087.1:0-11586 GCA_041580435.1 Candidatus Polarisedimenticolia bacterium
GCCGGATTCCTGAATCCGGCGGGCCCCTTCCCTGACCATCCCCACACCAACCCGATCCGCCGCGCTGCAGCAGCCGGCGGCTCACGGCCGGGATGCCGGCGAAAGGAACAAGCATGGGACTGAAGACGACCACCGGCCTCGGGCTGCCTGCCCTGGCTGCCGCCGCGGTGCTGCTCTGCGGCGCCGCCCCGGCCCTGGCCCAGGAGGAGGCCGCCGGGGGCTGGAAGGACACCGCCGAGTTCAGCTATGTCATGACCACGGGCAACTCGGAGACCAGCACCCTGGGGTTCAAGAACATCCTCAGCAGGGCCTGGGAGCGCTCCGGGTTCACCCTCAAGGCCGGTGGCATCCGCGCCGAGTCCACCACCACCAGCCGGTCCGCCGTCAACGGGGCCGTCAGTGAGACCGAGACGACCTCCAAGACCGCCGAGAACTACTACCTCAACGGGAAATACGACCGGAAGATCACCGAGCGCTTCTTCTGGTACGCCGGGCTGGGCTGGGACCGGAACCGCTTCGCCGGCATCGAGAACCGGTACATCGCCGAGGCGGGCGTGGGGAACATCTGGATCAACGAGGACCGGATCAAGTTCCGCACCGAGTACGCCGCCACCTTCACCGATCAGGAGGACGTCTTCCCGGTGGCCGGAGCCGACGACAACTGGCTGGGCGCCCGCTTCGCCTGGGACTACCTGCACAAGTTCGGCGCCAACACGGTGTACCAGAACCTCCTGGTCCTGGACGCCAACCTGGACGACACCGACGACTGGCGCGGCGACATGATCAATTCGGTGGCCGTGGCCATGAGCGAGCGCCTGGCCCTGAAGGTGAGCCTGCAGTGGCTCTACGACAACGAGCCCTCGTTCGTCAGCGTTGACAATTTCGACGCACCGGGAGGCAATCTCATCGGCACCGTCCCGTTCCAACTGGACGAGCTGGATACCGTGTTCACCGCCTCCCTGGTGGTGAACTTCTAGGAGGAGGAAAGACCCATGCTGAAGGAGTTCAAGGAATTTGCCATGCGTGGCAACGTCATGGACATGGCCGTGGGCATCATCATCGGCGGTGCCTTCGGCAAGATCGTGTCCTCGTTCGTGAAGGACGTGATCATGCCGCCCATCGGCATGCTCATGGGCAACGTCGACTTCAGCCAGCTTTACTTCAACCTGACCGACACGACCTACGAGTCCCTGGCCGCCGCCCAGGAGGCCGGTGCTGCGACCATCAACTACGGGACCTTCATCAACACGGTCATCGACTTCATCATCATCGCCTTCGCCATCTTCATGGTGATCCGGGGGATGAACAAGATGAAGCGCAAGGAGGAGGCCCCGCCGGCGGCGCCCACCACCAAGGACTGCCCCCACTGCCTGTCCTCCATCCCCATCAAGGCCACGCGCTGCGCCCACTGCACGGCTCAGCTCGGAGCCGCCTGAGGCAGCCGCGCAGACAGCAGGGCCGTGGCCGCCCGCCGGCCACGGCCCAGCCCGGGCGGGTCGGACCCCAGGGTCCCCCGCCCTTTTTTTGTCTTGCCGGCCCCATCCGGTACAATCGGCCCATGACCGTGGCCGAGCTTCTGAGCCGCTTTCCCGAGATCCCCGCCGACCTGCGTGATGAGCCAGCGCTGGCGGAGCTGGCGCGGGAATGTGCCGAGCTGCTGGCCGTGGCGCGCCAGCCCAGCCCCTGCTCCACCGGCCACGACGCCGCCAACCACTACTACCTCAAGCTCATCGGTCCCCTGGCCATCTACGGCTACGGCCTGTCCAGCCGGGAGAAGGTCCGGTCCCAGCTCCAGGAGCTGATCGCCCGGCGGCGGGCGGATCCGGCTGGCTTCGCCGCCAGCCTCCTGCCGCAGGAGGTGGCGGACGCCGAGCGAAAGGGACCCGGCTGCCGGTGACGGGACGCGGCGTCCTCGTCCTGGCGCTGCTGGGTGCCGCCTGCAGCGGTGCCCCGTCCCCCGCCGGGGATCCGGCGCCGGAGACCAGTGCTCCCCCGTCCGCAGCGGTTGCCTCGCCAGACCCAGGCGCGGCGCCGCCCGCCGTGCCCCGGCTGGTGGCGCTGGGGACCGCCCAGGACGGCGGCCTGCCCCACGCGGCCTGCGGGTGCCTGCGCTGCGCCGCGGCCCGCCGCGAGCCGGGCCTGGCGCGCCGGGTGGCCAGCCTGGGACTGGTGCTGCCGGGCGGAGAGCGCTACCTCGTCGACGCCACACCCGACATCCGGCCGCAGCTGGACGCGCTCGCGACCGCTGCCGGCCGCCCGCCTGGAGCCGGGGTGGACCGCGCTCCGCTCCAGGGGGTCTTCCTCACCCACGCTCACATGGGCCACTACACCGGCCTCGCCTTCCTGGGGTACGAAGCGATCCACGCCCAGGGCGTGGCGGTCCACGCCACCCCCGCCATGGCCGCGTTCCTCAGGGGCAACGGGCCGTGGGGCCAGCTGGTGGAGCTGGGCAACATCGAGTTGTAGATCCTGTCACCCGGGACGGCCGTCCGGCTAGCGGCCGGCGTGGAGGTGGCCGCGCTTCCGGTCCCCCACCGGGACGAGTACAGCGACACGGTGGGGTTCCTGATCCGCGGCCCGGCCGAGCGGGTGCTCTACGTCCCGGACACCGACTCCTGGGAGGCGTGGGACCCGACCCTGCCCGAGGTGCTGCAGCGTGAAGGGGTGACCGTGGCTCTCCTGGATGCCACCTTCTTCGACGCCCATGAGCTGCCCGGCCGCGACCCGGCCAGCATCGGCCACCCGCTGGTGCGCGCCACCATGGAACTCCTGCAGCCGCTGGTGGCCGGGGGACGTCTGCGCGTCCTGCTCACCCACATGAACCACTCCAATCCGCTGCTGGAGCCGGACAGCCCCGCGCGGCTCGAGGTGGAGCGGCGCGGCTTCGAGGTCCTGGCCGACGGTCAGGAGATTCCGCTCTAGCCAGGGCGCCGGCCGGCGCGGCCCACTCTCAGGCCGGGGGCCCGGGCAGCCTCTCGGCTCCGGTCCCCATCAGCGCCCCGCCGCGAGCCCCGCCAGGCGCTCCCGCACCGCGCCGGCCCCCGGGTTGAGGCGCAGCGCCTGGCGGTAGGCGTCCCGGGCCTCTTCGGTCCGGCCCAGGGACTCCAGGGCGAGGCCGGCGCCGAAGTGGGCCCGCCAGTGCCCGGGCACCACCGCCAGGGAGCGGCGGTAGGCGGCCAGCGACTCCTCCATCCTCCCCCGCTCCCAGAGGACCGTCCCCAGGTTCTGGTGGGCGGTCGCCTCCTGGGCCAGGTGGCGCGCGTCCAGGGGAGGATGCAGGAGCAGGGCCGCGGCCAGGACGCCGGCCGCCAGCAGGGCACCCCGCCGGCGGCGGGCGCCCGCCCCCCGTCCCAGATCCGCAAGGATCCGGTCCAGGGCCAGGGCGGCGAACAGGGCCAGCGCCGGCACCGCCTGCAGGCGATAGCGGGAGGAGATGTAGAACAGGAGCGCGGCGCCGGCGCTGGCCGCCAAGAACAGCGCCGGCAGGGCGGCGGCGCGCCCCCACCCGTCCCGCCAGCGGATCCCCAGGCCCGCCAGCGCCAGGGCCGACAGGGCGGCGAACGGGAGGAACGGCATCCACAGGCTGGAGACGCTGGCCCGCTCCACTGCCAGCAGGTACTCGGTGGAGTACTCGTACGAGCCCAGGTAGCGGATCAGCTTGCGCGCCTCCAGCACCAGGAAGTCGCCCGGGTTGGCCCGGATCCACGCGAGCCCCCGCCCCAGCCAGTAGCGGCTCACCTCGGCCCGGGTCAGGGGCCGGCGGGCCGACGCCTCGGCCAGGCTGCGCTCCTCCGCCGCCTGCCGGCGCGGATCCCCGGAGAACCCCTCCCCCTCCAGGAAGACGTAGACGCCCGCGGCCCGGGGGTTGTTGGCCTGGTAAAAGGTGATCCCGGCCTGAGAGGAGATCAGGTTGGCGGTGCTCAGCTCCCCGGCGGCCCAGGCGTTGCGCGCCGCCACCGGCGCCAGGACCATCGCCAGCCCGGCCAGCAGCGGCCCGCCGCGCAGCAGCAGCCTCCGGCCCGCCGCGCGGCCCTTTCCCGCCACAGGCGATCCCGCCACCCCTCCCTCCCCTCCGGGCCAGGCCGCCCAGATCAGGGCCAGGGGGACGAACAGGAGCGTCTCGGGCCGGACCAGGCAGGTGAGTCCCAGCAAGGCCCCCGCGCCGGCCCACAGTATCGCCCGCTCCCCCTTCCAGGCCGCCAGCAGCAGCCGCAGGGCGGCCAGCCCCAGGAACACCCCCAGCGTCGTCCCCATGAGCTTGGACTCCTCGAACGGGAATGGCGCGTAGAGCAGGCAGAGCAGCACGGCCAGCAGGCCGACGCGAGCCGAGAAGGCCTCCCGCCCCAGGCTGAAGATCAAGGCGAGGCTTCCCAGCCCCAGTGCCGCCTGCACCGCCACCACGCCGCCAAACCCCAGCCCCAGGCGGTACAGCCCCGCCAGCAGGTACGCGTAGAGGGGCGGCAGGGAGAAGACCTCACGCCCGGCAAGCCAGTCACCGGCGGCGATCTGCCGCGCCAGCATGTCGTAGACCTCCGCGTCCAGCAGCAGAATCCCCCAGGCAGGCGAGCGCGCCCGGGCCTCCAGCAGGAACAGCACGCGAAAGAGCGCGCCTGCCACCAGCAGGAGCAGGAGCCAGCGGCGGGGTCTGGACAGGGCGAACATATTCTCGGTCTGCATCTTAGCGGCAGCCCGGCCCTTTATTGCCCTACAATGTCGATCCTCGCCCCCCCGGCTCGTCTTCAGGTCGAAAGGAGACTTCACCATGACCACGAACCCGCGCAATACCCGTTCCGCCTGGACGCTGGCCCCCGTGCTGGCGCTGGCCCTGGTGGCCACCCCCCTGCTGGCCGGCGAGCCGGCCGGGGCCAAGGCTTCCCCCGCCGCCGCCGGCCCCCTGGACTCCTTCCGTGCCCTGGCCGGCACCTGGGAGGGGACCAACAGCCACGGCCAGGCGGTCAAGGTGACCTACGAGACCGTGGCCGGCGGCAGCGCCGTGCTGGAGCACCTGACCATGGCGGAGCACCCGGACATGGTCACCCTGTTCCACATGGATGGCGAGAGCCTGATCCTGACGCACTACTGCGCCATGGGCAATCAGCCGCGCATGCGCGCCACCACTGTCAAGCCGGGCGAGGTCCGCTTCGACTTCGTCAGCGCCACCAACCTGCCCGACCCGGCCGCCGGCCACATGCGCGCCGCCGTCTTCACCTTCAAGGGGCCGGACCGCCTGAGCAGCGCCTGGACCTTCCGCGAGGGGGGCAAGGACGTCTTCACCGAGACCATCGAGGTCCAGCGGGTGGCGGCCGCCCGGGCCTCCAACTAGGGCCGGAGGGGATCATGCCCACCTACCTGGCGCTGCTCTACGACAGCCCCACCGACTTCGCCGACCTGAGCCCGCAGGAGATGCAGGCCATCATCGAGAAGTACCGCGCCTGGAGCAACAGGATGTACGACAAGGGGATCATGGTGGCGGGCCAGAAGCTCAAGGACGGCGAGGGGCGCGTGCTGCGCGCCGCCAAGGGGAAGCTGCGCGTCCTGGATGGCCCCTTCAGCGAGACCAAGGAGGTCGTGGGCGGCTACTTCGCCCTCAAGGCGGACAGCTACGACCAGGTGGTGAAGATCCTGGCCGACTGCCCTCACCTGGAGTACGGCGGCACGGTGGAGGTGCGGGAGTTCGACAGCAACTGAGCATCGGGAGGATGGTGGACCATCTGTTCCGCCGCCAGGCGGGCCGGATGGTCGCCGTCCTCACCCGTTCCCTGGGCGCTGCCCACCTGGACCTGGCCGAGGAGGTGGTGCAGGAGGCCCTGGTGCAGGCGCTCCGGCGCTGGCCCTTCATGGGCGTCCCCGACAACCCCGCGGGCTGGCTGTACCGGGTGGCCCGCAACCTGGCGCTGGATCGCCTGCGGCGCGACGCGCGCTTCCGGGAGCGGCTGGCGGAGATCCGGCGTCACCTGCCCGAGGCGGACGAGCCCGGCGGCGAACCCGCCCTGGCTGGCGAGATGACCCACGATCAGCTCAGGCTCATCTTCCTCTGCTGCCACCCCGAGATCCCCAGGGACGGCCGCGTGGCCCTGACGCTCAAGGCGGTGTGCGGCTTCGGCGTGCGGGAGATCGCACGGGCATTCCTGGTCCGGGAGACCACCGTGGCCCAGCGACTGGTCCGCGCCCAGCGGCGCATCCGGGAACGCGGGCTCCCGTTGGAGGTGCCCGGGCCGGAGGAGATCACGGGCCGGCTGGACTCGGTGCTGGAGGTGCTCTACCTGGTGTTCAACGAGGGGTATGCCGCCCACGCCGGGGACGACCTGGTGCGGGAGGGACTGTGCCGGGACGCGCTGGCCTGGTGCGAGCACCTAGCCGCCGCGCCCTCCACCCGGGGGCCGGCAGTGCACGCCCTGGCCGCCCTGCTCTGCTTCCAGGCCTCCCGCCTGCCGGCGCGGGTGGACGCCGGCGGCAACCTGGTGCTGCTGGAGGACCAGGACCGCCGCCTCTGGGACCGGCCCCTCATCGCCCGGGGCTTCCGGCACCTGGAGCGGGCGTCCGCCGGGGAGACCCTGGATGCCTACCACGTGCAGGCCGCCATCGCCGCGCACCATGCCGGGGCGCCGGCCCATGGCGACACCGACTGGCCGGCCATCCTGGCGCTCTACGACCGGCTGCTGGAGATGAACCCCTCGCCGGTGGTGGCCCTCAACCGGGCCGTGGCCCTGGCCCAGGTGGAGGGGCCGGCCGCCGGGCTGGAGGCGCTGGAGGCGGCGGCGGGCCATCCCGCCCTGGCCGGGTATGCCCTGCTTCCCGCCACCCGCGGCGAGCTGCACCGGCGCCTGGGCGAGCATGCGGCCGCGGCGGCCTGCTACCGGGAGGCCCTGGGCCGGCCGTGCAGCGAGCCGGAGCGCCGCTTCCTCATGCGCCGGCTCGACGCGGCCCTCAGCGCGCGGCCTTGATGGTCCCCACCGCGAACAGGTGGTCCTTGGCCCGCACGTAGAGGGCGCCTCCGGCCAGCGCCGGCGTGGCCATGAGCAGCTCGCCCATGGGATTGACCGCCAGGATCTCGAAGGCCGGTCCCGCCCGCAGCACGAAGATGTCGCCATCCTCCGAGGGGAGGTAGATGCGCCCGTCGGCGGCCACCGGCGAGGCGCTGAACCCGCCGCCGGTGTGGGGGACCCGCTCCCGGTAGATCTCGCGGCCGGTCCGCCACTCGTAGCAGTCCAGGATGCCGTCGTTGTTGAGGACGTAGAGGTGCTCCCCGTAGATGAGGGGCGTGGGCATGTAGGGGCCCCGGCGCACCTTGCTCCAGGCCACCGCCGCGCTGCTCTCCTTCCCCTCGGGCAGCGTGATGTCCCCGGAGGCGCCGGCGCGCACGGCGAACAGGGGCTTCTCGGGGCGGCGGCCGCTGCCGACGAAGATCAGATCGTCCTGGAAGATGGGGGTGGGGGCCGTGATCTGGGAGGAGCCGCCCAGCCGCCACAGCTCCTTGCCGGTGGCCGGGTCGTAGCCACGGATGAAGTTGGAGCCGTTGGTGATGAGCTCCGCCCGCTGCGAGCCCGGGTAGACGGTGGGGGTGCCCCAGGAGGGGAGCTCGTCCCGGGCGGTCCGCCATAAGGTCTTGCCGGTGGCCGCGTCCAGGGCCATGACGAAATCCTCCCCCTGGGTGTCGCACTGGACGATGACCTTGCCGTCGTGGAGGATGGGCGAGCTGGCCTAGCCCCACTCGTAGGTGGGGGCGTCGTAGGCGCCGGCGTCCAGCCGTCCCAGATCCCGCTGCCAGAGCTTCTTCCCTTCCACGTCGAAGGCGTGCAGCCCCTCGGAGCCGAACAACGCCACCACCACGCGGCCGTCGGTGGCGGGGGTGCTGTTGGCGTAGGTGGCCTTGATGTGGCGCCTGTCCTTCGGCACACCCTCGTGGGCCGTCCGCTCCCAGAGGATGGTGCCGGTGCGCCGGTCGAGGGCGTAGACGCGCCACTGGTGGGCCGAGCGGTCCGCCGAGGCATCGCCGCTGCCGTAGAGGCCGTGCTTGAAGGAGGTGTCGCCGGCGCTGCTCACCGCCGTGGTGACGAAGATCCGGTCCCCCCAGATCACCGGGCTGGAGTGGGCCAGGCCGGGGATGCGGGTCTTCCACAGGATGTTCGTCCCCTCCGGCCCGCTCCACTTTTCCGGCAGCCCCTGTCCGTCGGCCACCCCGCCGGCGTGCGGGCCGCGGAACGACGGCCAGCGTGCGTCTGCCGGCCGGGTGGCCGTGGCCGTGGCGGCCGGCGGCGACTCCGTTGGGCTTTCCTCGGCGGCTCCGGGGGCACCCGTGCAGGCCAGGAGGGCCACCAGGGCGGCCGGCGTGCATGCCGTGAAGCCGGTCAGGCGCATGGGCCTCATCATACACAAGGCGCTCTCTCCCGAACCTGGCGCCGGTCCGGTCGCATCCCGAGGTAGGATGGGTGCCATGAGACGAGATGAGACCCGAGGGGCGTGGCGGCGGCTGGGGTCGCCGCCGCCCGGGGATCTCCTGGATGCGCGCCTGCAGATGCACTGGGCGGTCCAGCCCCTGGCCGCCGTGGGCCACATGCTGATCCCCTTCGTGGACGACTGGAGCCACACCAGCATGGACTGGCTGGTGGCGCAGGGTCTTTTCACCTCCCAGCCGCTGGCCGATGGGCGGCGCCTGGCCCTGGACCCGGCGCGCATGACCCTCCACGTGCTGGCCGCTGGCGGCCAGGCCGGGGTCGCCCTGACCCTGCACGGCCGGACACTGGCCGAGGCCATGGCCTGGGCGGCGGAGCGGCTGGCGCCGGGACGCACGCTGGCGCGCCCCGATTACGACATGCCGGAGCATCCGGTGGGCACCGGCGCGCGCTTCGAATGCGGCGAGGCCGGCTCCCAGGACGGGACGGATCCCTTCGCCGAGCTGGGCCGGTGGTACGCCGGTGCTGCCCATCTCCTCACCCCCGCCGCCGCCCGCCCCGAGGCGTCTCCCCTCCGCTGCTGGCCCCACCACTTCGACCTGGCCACGCTGCTGCGCTTCGACCCGCCCGGCGCCGACCCGGAGTCGGCGCGCACGGTGGGGCTGGGGCTGTCGCCAGGGGACGAGACCTTCCCCGAGCCCTACTTCTACGCCCTCCCGTGGCCGCCCCCGGCGGGGAAGCCCCTGCCGCCGCTGGCCGGCGGCGGCCGCTGGGAGACCGAAGCCTGGCTGGGAGGCGTGCTTCCCGGTTCGGCGCTGGTGAAGGCGGGGGACGCTCTGGGAGTGGCCGCGGGCGGCGACCAGGCTCTGGCCGCTGGCAGCGCGCAGGAGGCGGCCGCGCGCGCCTTCCTGGAATCGGCCCTGGAGGCGGGCCGCCGTCTGCTCCAGGTGTGAGCCGGTCCTGCCGGCCCGCCGCTAGCCGCCGCCGTCCTGCTCCAGGAACGTCAGCGGGTCCACGGCCGCGCCGTTGACCTGGATCTCGAAGTGGCAGTGCTCGGTGGTGGCGTTGCCCGTGCGGCCCACGGTGGCCACCGGCTGGCCGCGGACCACCTCGTCGCCGGGCCCCACCAGCAGATCGGCGTTGTGGGCGTAGAGGGTCTCGTAGCCATCCCCGTGGGAGAGGATCACCGTGCGGCCGTAGCCGCGCAGCGTGCCGCTGAAGACCACGGTGCCGGCGGCGGCGGCCAGGACCGGCTCACCTCTCCGGCCGCGGATGTCCACGCCGGCGTGGCGCCGGCCTCCCCGGGGCGCGCCGTAGCGCGACAGGATCTCGCCGCGGAGCGGCCAGGCGAAGGAGGCCTCCTCCTCCACGAGGGAACCGGGCGGCTCCTGGGGCGGCGGCACGGCCGGAGCCGGCGCGGCCGGGCGCGGGGCGGGAGCCGGCGGCAGGCCTGGCGGGCGCCAGACCTCCGGCTCGCGGCGGACGCCGCAGCCGGCTGCCACCAGCGCCAGGGCGAAGAGGCCGATGCCCGCCGCGGCGCCGGGCCGGGGAGCGGGCGACACGCGCAGCCGCCCCCTCAGCCCGCCAGCTTGGTGGACTGCACCTGGCGCGCGGCCTCGCCGTCGGCCCGATCGCTGTGGCAGTCCGCCTTGCGCCCGGCCTCAGCCCCCACCGCATCGCGCGTCTTGGACGCCAGCCGGTGGATCTCCTCCGGCGACAGGACCCCGCGCCGCTCCAGGATCTCCCGCTGCTCCGGCGTCAGGGCGGCGGTCACCTTGGGAGCGTCCCAGGCGAACTCCTGAGCCTTGCCCGATCCGAACTCGGCGATCTCCCTGGAGATGCGCACGCTGCACCAGTCGTGGCCGCACATGGCGCAGAAGTCGGTGTCCACGTCCAGATCCTCGTCGTGGAAGGCCCGGGCGGTGTCCGGGTCGAAGCTCAGCTCGAAGTGACGCTCCCAGTTCAGCGCGGCCCGGGCCCGGGTGAGCTCATCGTCCCGATCCCGGCTGCCCGGGATGCCCAGGGCCACGTCGGCGGCGTGGGCGGCGATCTTGTAGGCGATGCATCCCTGCTTGACGTCGTCCTTCTTGGGCAGGCCCAGGTGCTCCTTGGGAGTGACGTAGCAGAGCATGGAGGCACCGTGCCAGGCGGCGGCGGTGGCGCCGATGCAGCTGGTGATGTGGTCGTACCCCGGGAAGACGTCGGTGACCAGCGGGCCGAGAACATAGAACGGCGCCCCGTGGCAGAGGGTGCGCTGCAGCTTCATGTTGTACTCGATCTGGTCGAAGGGGACGTGCCCGGGCCCCTCGATCATGACCTGCACTCCCCTGGCCCAGGCCCGCTCGGTGAGTTCCCCCAGCGTGTCCAGCTCCCGGAGCTGGGCCTCGTCGGTGGCGTCCCCCAGGCCGCCCGGCCGCAGGCCGTCTCCCAGGGAGAAGCTCACGTCGTGCTCCCGCATGATGTCGCAGATCTCGTCGAACAGCTCGTACATGGGGTTCTGCTTGCCGTGGACCAGCATCCACTTGGCCAGCAGCGACCCGCCCCTGGAGACGATGCCGATGAGCCGGTCCTTCACGTAGGGCAGGTGCTCCCGCAGCACGCCGGCGTGGATGGTGAAGTAATCCACACCCTGCCGGGCCTGGTGCTCGAGCTCCTTGAGGATCACGTCGTAGGTGAGATCCTCGATGCGCCGGCCCAGGATCATGGAGTAGATGGGGACGGTCCCCACCGGCACCGGGGCGGCCTGAATGATGGCCTCGCGGCAGGCGTCCAGATCGCCGCCGGTGGACAGGTCCATGACCGTGTCGGCGCCCCAGCGCACTGCCCACTGCATCTTCTCCACCTCCTCGGCGGTGCCGCTGCTCACCGGCGAGGCGCCCAGGTTGGCGTTGATCTTGGTCACCGACGCCCGGCCGATGGCCATGGGATCGAGGCGATAGCCCAGGTGCGTCCGGTTGGCCGGGATGATCATGCGGCCCGCCGCCACCTCGTCGCGCACCTCCTCGGCCGTGAGGTGCGGCTCACGCTCGGCCACCCGGCGCATCTCGGGCGTGATCTCGCCCAGGCGGGCGCGCTCGAGCTGGGTCACCGCCTGTGCGGCCGGCCGCGGTGCCGGGTTGAAGTCCCAGGCGGTCAGCGGCGAGGGGGCAGGCATCCCCGGCGTGTCGGGCGAGGCGAAGGCGCCGGGGCCGCC
>JBFGDW010000088.1:0-11377 GCA_041580435.1 Candidatus Polarisedimenticolia bacterium
GCGCCGCCTCCGGGCCGCCGGCGGCGGCCACCTGGGCCGGGACGGGCGCGCCGGGGGCCAGCCCCAGGAGCACCGCCGTGTCGCCGTCGGGGACCAGGCGCTCCAGCCGCTCCTCCCACCCCATGAGGGCCACCACGTCCCGGGCCAGGGCGCCTCGCGTGATGGCTCCGGCGGCCACGCCACCGGCCGGCCGGGGCCGGCCCAGCCACGGCGCCGCCGCGTCCCGCCAGGCGCCCCAGCGGGCGCCGTCGGCCTCCTGGCGCGGCTCCAGCGCCAGGTCGGCGGACGGGACGATCCCCATGACGTGGAGGCGGGCGATCCACCGGGCCTGGGAGGGCGCCGCCGCCAGCAGCAGCGGCAGGTCGGCGCCGCGCAGGTAGGTGACCACCTGCTCCCGCGCCTCCGCCTCGGGGGCGCAGCGCACCCCCTTCAGGTACGGCTCATCCTGCTCGGGGAAGACGTTGATCACGTCCTCGGTGTGCCCGCCGCAGGTGGAGGTGAACAGGGTATTGGCCAGGCGGCCGCCGTGGGTGAGGACCTCCCCCGCCGTCTCGGCGATGGCCCGGTCGGTGAGGGAGTGCTCGCTGTCGCTGCCGCCGTACACCTGGCAGCGCGGCGAGTCGCAGATGTCGTACCCCTCGTCGGCGTACTGGCCCCGGTTCCGGACCGCGTAGGTGCGGGCCGCCACGGCCTGGGCCTTGAGGGCCTCGATCTGGGGGTAGACCCCCGGGCCCATCTCGTCGGGGACCACGCCGCGCAGGTACTCCTCCAGGTTGACCGCGTTGACCAGCCGCAGCCGGCCAGCGGCGTCCACGAAGATCTCCACCACTCCCCGGTAACCCTTGCCGTTGACCTTCACCGGTCCGCCCCGGGCCGCGAAGGCGGCCAGGCGCCGGCGGCCGATCTCCTTCTCGTTGTAGTCCCGATCCACCAGGCGCAGGGACGCCTTGCTGTCGTCCCCCGTGACCTCGGAGGCGATCCAGGCGTCGGCGTATCCCAGATCCACCAGGCGCCGGCTCAGATCCGCCGCCGCCAGCCGCTCGGCGAACTCGCCGGCCCGCACCCGGTAGAGGCGCCGCTGGGCGTCGTGGTGCACCCGCACCGGGACGCCCAGATCCCCCTCCAGGCGGCGCGCCAGGGCCCGGGCCGCCGCCTCGTCGGCCAGGGAGCCCACCTGCACCCGGTAGAGGGTTCGCGCGTCACCCGCCCCCAGCAGGACCACGCGCACGTCCCCCTCGAAGGCCCGGCGCCAGGGCGGGTCGCCCGAGTCCTTCTCCACCAGGCGCAGCCCGCCGGCCGCCGCCAGCGTCACCACCCGCCCCTCCTGGGTGGTGAGCCCGATGCGCATCACCGGCGGCGCGATGGAGGGCGGGCGGAAGGCCTCGCCCCGCGCCGGTGCCGCCAGCGCCGCGGCCGCCACCAGCGCGATTGCCAGGGCAGCGAGCCGCGGGCCCGGCGGCCGGGACGGCCGGCCCCCGCTCCGGGTCATGCCGTCCCTGCCGGCCTGTCCGGCAGGGCGTCGCCGCGCCGGCGCTCGATCTCGACGCCCACCCAGTCCACGATGCCGTCCAGCACCGGCGTCTCCTTGCGCACCTGCACCCGCACCGAGCTGATGGGGAACGCTTCCAGCAGGCGCGCGGCCACCTGCCCGGCCAGCGTCTCCAGCAGGTAGAAGCTGTTGCGCCGGGCCACGTCCAGCACCACTCCGTGGACCTGGCCGTAGTCCACCGTGTCGCCCAGGCTGTCGGAGGTCATGGAGCGCGTCAGGTCCTTCTCCATCTCCACCGTCACGAAGTAGCGCACGCCGATCTCCCGCTCGATGCGGGTGGCGCCGTGGCGGGCGTGGAAGCGGATGCCGCTGACGATGATGCGATCGGCCATGGAGGGAAGGGAGTCTAGGCCCCGGCCCCCGCCCCGTCAACGGAGCGGCGCCAGCGCCTCCAGGTAGCTGAGGGCGGTGCCGGTGTTGAACAGGACGACACGATGGGAGGGGCCCACCAGCCCCTGGCGGCGCAGCTCGGGCAGGGCCGCCACGGTGGCGCCCCCCTCCGGCGCCGCCAGGATCCCCTCCTCCGCGCCCAGCTCCCGCACCCCGGCGGCCATGGCGGCATCCTCCACCGCCACGGCGGTGCCACCGCTCTCCCGCAGGGCCCGCAGGACGAGCACGTCTCCCACCGCCACCGGCACCCGCAGCCCCGAGGCCATGGTGCGGGCATCCTCCCAGCGGCGCGCCTCGGTGTCGCCGGCGGCGAAGGCGCGCACCATGGGCGCGCACCCGGCCGCCTGCACCGAGACCAGCCGCGGGCGCTCCGGGCCGATCCAGCCCATCTGCTCCATCTCGCCGAACGCCTTCCACATCCCCACCAGGCCGGTGCCGCCGCCGGTGGGGTAGACGATGACGTCGGGCAGGCTCCCGTCCATCTGCTCGAACAGCTCGTAACCCATGGTCTTCTTCCCCTCCAGGCGGTACGGCTCCTTGAGGGTGGAGAGGTCGAACCAGCCCGTGGCCTCGGCCCCCTCCCGCACCCGGGCGCCGCAGGCGTCGATGAGCCCGTTCACCCGGTGCACCCGCGCCCCCAGCAGCTCCATGGAGGTGATGAACGCCGCCGGCGTGTCGGCGGGGCAGAAGACATCGGCGGTGAGATCGGCGGCGGCGGCGTAGGCGGCCAGGGCCACCCCGGCATTGCCGGCGGTGGGGACCGCCAGCCGCTTCGCTCCCCGCTCCCGGGCCAGGGTCACCGCCGCGGTCATCCCCCGGGCCTTGAACGAACCGGTGGGGTTCAGCGACTCGTCCTTGATGTAGAGGTCGTGCAGACCGTGGCGCCGGCCCAGCCCGCGGGCGTGCAGCAGCGGCGTCCAGCCTTCTCCCAGGGTCACCGGAGGACCGGCCGCCGGCAGCACCTCGCGGTAGCGCCACAGGGTCGGCGGCCGGCGCGCCAGGGCGGCGGGGGTCAGGTCCGCCGCGGCCCGGTCCAGGTTGTACCGGGCCAGGAGCGGGCGGCCGCAGGCGGTGCACAGGCGCTGCAGCAGGCTCGCGTCGTGGGACTTGCCGCAGACGCCGCACTCCAGGCCGGTCAGGGTGGTGGCCCCTGTGTCGGCCATCAGGCCTCCCGCCCCATCAGGTCCGCAAGCGCAGGCGCAGGAAGTGGCGCTTGCCCACCTTGAGGAGCACGCCGGCGGTCAGGCGGGAGCGGGGGAGCTCCAGCCGGTCCGCCGTCACCGCCTCCCCGTCGGCGCGGACCGCCCCCTGGGCCAGCAGGCGCCGCACCGCCCCCCGGGACGCCGCCAGCCCCTCCTCGGCCAGCAGCGGGGCCAGCAGCACCACCAGGCCGCCGCCGCCGCCGGCCTCCAGGAACGGGCCGGCCTCGGCCAGCGCCACCTCCGGCACGTCGTCGGGCACCTGGCCGCCGGAGAAGACCCGGGCGAACTGGGAGGCGGCGGCCTCCGCCGCCGCCTCGCCGCAGAAGTCGGCCACGATGCGGCGGGCCAGGCGCACCTTGGCGTCCCGCGGGTTGAGATCCCCGGCCGCGGCCTCCTTCTGCATGGCCTCCAGGGCGGGCAGCGGCTCGTCGGTGCACAGGGTGTAGTAGCGCCACATGAGATCGTCGGAGATGGACATGACCTTGCCGAAGATTTCCCCCGGCGGCTCGGTGACGCCGATGAAGTTCCCCAGGGACTTGGACATCTTCTCGGTGCCGTCGGTCCCCTCCAGCAGCGGCGTGGTGAGGACGATCTGAGGCGCAAGCCCGAACTCGGGCATGATGTCCCGGCCCACGTTCAGGTTGAAGAGCTGGTCCGTTCCGCCCAGCTCCACGTCCGCCTCCAGGGCCACCGAGTCATAGGCCTGGGCCAGGGGGTAGAGGAACTCGTGGATGCGGATGGACTCCCCCGCCTCGTAGCGCTGGCGGAAGTCGCGGCGCTCCAGCATGCGGGCCACGTTGTAGCGGGCGGCCAGGCGGATGAACCCCTCCGACCCCAGCTTCCCCAGCCACTCGGAGTTGAAGCGGATCTCGGTGCGCGCCGGATCCAGGATCTTGAAGGCCTGGTCCTTGTAGGTCTCGGCGTTGGCGTCGATCTCCTCCCGGGTGAGCTGCGGGCGGGTCTTGGACCGGCCGGTGGGATCGCCGATGAGGCCGGTGAAATCGCCGATGAGGAAGATGACCCGGTGCCCCAGGTCCTGGAAGTGGCGCATCTTGCGGAGCAGGACGGTGTGGCCCAGGTGCAGGTCGGGGGCCGACGGGTCGAAGCCCACCTTCACCGTCAGGGGGCGGCCGGCCTGGCGGGCCGCCTCGAGACGCGTGCGCAGCTCCGCCTCGGTGACCACGTCCACGGCGCCGCGGGTGAGCAGCGCCAGCTGCTCCTCCACCGGGCGGAACGCGGTTCCTTTCGCGGGCTTTCTGGCCATCGGAGCGTGCTCCCCTGCCCCCCGGGGCGGGCCCGAATCTAGCACGATGGCCGGCGCCAGCGCGGGCTACCGGGCCAGCCACCCCAGCGCGCCGGGCCCGGCCGACACGGCCCAGGCCACGGCCAGTCCCAGCAGCAGCGCACCGGCCCCCTGCAGCCGCAGGCGGCGGATCGCCAGGGGGACCACCCAGCTCGCGAAGCGGTTGTGCAGGCGCCACGGCACCAGGAGCAGGCCGGCGGCGGTCACCACCAGCAGCCACCCCAGCACCTGGAAGGCGCGGGGGAAGAGCATGCCCGGCGCGTAGAGGACCAGCGCCCCGCCGGCGATGAGCCGCAGCACCTGCTCGGTGACATGCGCCTTCAGGGAGCTGGCGAAGCCGCCCAGGAAGCGGGCGGCGAGCTTTGGCGCCAGGAACGCGGCCCCCGCCAGCCCCACCAGGAAGGCGGCGAAAAGCAAAACGACGGCGCCGGCGGCGACGTTGAGCACCCGGCCCGCTCCGCCGCTGTCAGGACGCGCCTGGGCCGGCGAAGGCCCCGCGCACCATCCCCACCAGCGCCCCCAGCACGAACCCGGCGGCGGCGAAGAGGGCCGGCATGCCGGCCAGGGCCAGGAAGGCCAGCGCGGTGCCCCAGTTCAGCCCGACGGTGAGCAGGTCCACCACCAGGCCGCCCACCGAGTAGACGACACCGCACGCCAGCCCCACCCAGGCCATCCAGCGGGCGCCCTTGAGCGCGGCGGGCAGGATCCTCACCGGACCGCCCCCCGCCCCGGATTCCCTGGCAGGGTGAATGTGGCGGCGCGGGTCACGTCAGTCCCGCCACAGCAGGATGCGCAGCATGGCGCCGTAGGAGGTGCGGGCGCCCGCCTCGAACCCCGTGCTCCGCTCGGCGAACACGGCCAGGTGCGCCCTCCTGGACAGCCGCACGCCCACCTCGAGCCCGGCGCCGGCGACGCCATCGGTGCCTCGGTGGGGCGGCTCGGCACGCTCCTGCACTCCCAGCCGGAAGCGCGGGCCGACGCCGACGCGGGCGAACTCGAAGTAAGGAACGGACACGTCCACTCCCATCTCCACCACCTCCTGGTCGCGGCTCTCCTTCCACTCAGCGTACCAGCTTCCCACGAATCCCCACGAGGATTCCTTGCCGCGGGAGAAGGCGACGAAGCCGAGGTGGACGCCCTCCAGATCACGGCCCGCCCCCGGGTCCTGCTCCCGGACCCAGCCGGCCGCGATCCCCGACTCGTACTCCCCTGCCGGGGCGACTCCCGGCGACTGCACGCCGGAGCCGGCGGCCAGGATCAGCAGAAGGAGCGCAGGGTTCATCCCCGTCTGAAGCTAGAGCGCCCTGGCCAGCACGATGTCGAAGACGCCGCGGCGCAGCTTGCCGTCCTGGCGCAGGTCGATGGCCAGCGAAGGCTTGTGGCCGGCCCAGGGATCCTCCGCCAGGAAGGGGTCGCCCTTGAAGTAGAGCTGCGTCGTCAGCGGGACGTGCAGCGAGTCCATCACCCGGAAGTGGATGTGCGCCGGCCGCGTCAGGCCAGCGTACTTCTCCAGCCCGGGCAGGCCAGGCGGGACCGGGTACCGGCCCGGGACGATGGTCTCGATCTCGTAGCGTCCCTTCTCGTCGGTGTACAGCATGCCGCGCAGGTGGAAGCTGGTGGTCTCGGTGAAGTTGGCGGGCTTGTTGGTGTCGTAGGCGCCGGCGTGATTGGCCTGCCAGACCTCGATGAGCGCCCCCGGGAGGGGGGTGCGGCAGTCGGCGCTGAGCACCGTGCCGCTCACCAGCAGCCGGTCGCCTGCCTCGTCGGGCCCGGCGAGGGTGGAGCGGAACGGGGCGCCGAACCGGTAGAACGGCCCCACGATCTCCGACTCGGTGGGGCTGCAGCCCCGCTCCGAGGTGAAGCCGGGGCCGACCAGCAGGGCGCCGCCCATGGTGGCCGCCCCTGCGTGCAGGAACGTTCGCCGTGAAACAGACCTGGCCGGCTCAAGACGCGCATCATCCTTCATGGTCCCATCCTTCCATCGTGCCCACCCAGACGCGGGTCGCCCGTGTGGCGGACCATCCTAGCGCGCACCGCGCAGCATGGGAAACATCGGCGGAGCCTCGGCCACCTGGACGGTCCCCAGAAGCTCGAACCCGTGCCGCTCGTACAGCGGTATGTTTGCCGGGTTCGTCGACTCCAGATAGGCCGGGAGATGGTCCCCATCGATGCGCTGGAGCGCGTGATGGAGCAGCGCCGCGCCATGGCCTCGTCTCTGCTTCACCGGGTCGACCGCTGTCATGGGCAGGTACCAGTGCGGCTCCGCCGGATGATGCCCACCCAGGCTCTCGAGGATCGTGAGCACGGTGGGCAGCTTCTCCGCGCTGATGGCCCGCTCCAGGATGCCCATGAGGGCCGTCTCGTCAGGCTGGACTCCCGGTGGCAGCCACAGGGCGACCCCGGCGAAGTCCTCCACGTGATAGGCCGAACCGTGTCGCAGAGCGCCTCCGCCGAAGGCCCGCGCGAATGGCGGAAAGCTCGACAGGTACTGCCGCGGATCGGGGAACATCCAGCGCGCCGGAGGATCCGATCCGAAGGCCAGAACGATGGTCCCCATGACGCGGTCTTCGTCATGGGGCGTGGCGGTCATCACCTTGGCCGTGGGGGACATGCCCCCCATTCTGACAGACCCGGAGGGGGCCGGGAGGCCGATCCGGAGGGGATCCTCACCTCTCCCTCGCCCATCCTCACCATTCGGTCATTTCTGGGCCGCCCAGATCCCTTACCTTCAGCACGTCGAGCGACGGAAGGGAGGATGACCCCCATGGCGATAGCCCTGCATCACGGTGACCAGTATCATGGTGAGATGGCCGGAGAGCTGACTGGAGTCAGGAGAGCAAACCGCCCCCCGCGGGGACCCCGGGCGGCATTCGCCGCGCCGTTTCTCCCGCTCGCGGCGCTGGGCGGCTGCCTTCTCGTGGCGCTGGCTGGCTGCGCCCCGGTCCAGCCTGCCCCTGATCCTGGCTCCCTGCCGTCCAGTTCACTGGCCGCCCCGTCCGCGGCCCACCGCCAGACCGTCGAGGAGGGACGCTCCCTCGCCCGCTCCCTCGCCGCCGAGGAGCGGCTGCCAGGACTGTCCCTGGCGGTGGCGGTGGACGGGGAGATCGTCTGGGCCGAGGGGCTGGGCTGGGCAGATCTTCAGGCGCGAACGCCGGTGACCCCCTCCACCCAGTTTCGCATCGGCGCGATCTCACAGACCCTCACCGCCGCCGCCGCCGGTCTCCTGGTCCAGCGCGGGCGCCTGGACCTGGACGCGCCGGTGCAGCGCTACCTGCCCGCCTTCCCCGGGAAGGAGTGGCCCATCACCCTCCGCCAGCTCATGTCCCACACCGCCGGCATCCGGGACCATCGCGGCGAGGGGGAGCTGTTCCGCAAGCAGGGCTGCGCCGGCGACGCCGAGCGCCTCGCCCTCTTCGCCGACAGCGCGCTGCGCTTCCAGCCTGGCTCGGAGGCCGCCTACTCCACCTACGGCTGGGTGCTGGTGGGAGCGGCCCTGGCCGCGGCCGCCCATGAGCCGTACGAGGCCTTCCTGCAGCGGGAGATCCTCGAGCCGGCCGGCCTGACCCGCACGGTGCCCGACAGTCCAGGCCCGGGTGTGCAAGGGCGCGCCCGCTTCTATTACCCCCGGTTCATGCTCGACACGAGCCGTGGCCTGCACGACGCGCCGGAGGTGGACCTGTCGTGCATCCTGCCCGCCGGCGGCTTCCTGTCCACGCCGGCGGATCTCGTGCGCTTCGCCTCGGCCATCATGGACGGCACGCTTCTCGGTCAGGCCCTGGTGCGCGAGCTGCACACACCGGTGCAGCTCACCACGGGGCAGCCCACCGGCCGGGGTCTGGGCTGGGAGGTGCGCCAGCAACCCCTGGATGCCGGGGGCCCGTCCATCACGGTGGCGGGCCAGGGGCTCGGGGATCCGGTGCGTCGCGCCTTCCTGTCCGCCACCACGGTGGGCGGGCATGCTCCAGGAGCGACCGCCACGCTCCTGACCATTCCCGGCCGCCGCCTGGCCGTCGCGGTGGCCACCAACACCTCGGGCGCCCGGGGCGTGCCAGAGCTTGCGGCGCGTCTCGCCGAGCTGTTTGCCCGCCCTAGCTCGAGCCCACGCGCCTCTTCATGTCTGCGTGTGCGGCCCGGATCAGCACCGTCAGCGCCCGGGCATCCACAGCCTCCCGGGGCCGGAGCTTCACGTGGCGCATGAACCGGCCGGTGCCCTGCAGTAGCCCCTGGGGATCGGCCAGCTCCGCTCCGGCGAAGAACCCGACGTTGACATGGGCCCTGAACGCGTTGACGTACGCGAAGGCGGCTTCACCCACACAGGCAGTGGGGTGACCATCGTGCAGCACCTCCCGCACGTCCCCGCCGCAGCCCCGCATGACCTCGAACCAGCGCCTCGCCAGCGACCCCAGCTCGCCTGGATGGTCGCGAAACCAGTCCTCCACCCCTGGATCCCGCCGTACGGCGCCCGCGAGCAAAAACAGCCGCATCATGCCCACCGCCGGCTGATGGCCCTGGGTGCAGGAGCGTTCACATGAAGGCCTGGCTGCGACGCGTCGCGGCGGCCCTTGGCATGGGCCTGGCGTGGGCGGCGGTCTGGGCGCCGCTGGCGGTCCTGGCGGGGTTCATGGTGGATCCTGATGATTCCATGGACGAGATGTGGGTGGCGGTGGGAGCCTATCCTGGGTTCCTTTGCGGCGTGATCTTCTCCGTGGTGCTCGCCACGGCCTGGCGTGCCCACAGGTTGCATGATCTGTCGCCACTCCGTGCTGGCGCACTGGGCGCCCTGGCCGGCCTTCTGGTCGGCCTGCTGCCCTTCATCCTGGGGACCCCCACGACCACCGTTCCCCGGTGGCTCCTCATGAGCGGGGTTGTGGGAGCCATTGGCCTTCTCGCCACCGTCTCCGGCGCGCTGACGCCGGCTGCTGTCAGGATGGCGAAGCGCAAGCTGTCCTGGGGTTGAGACCACGCAGGCGGAACATCTCGTCCATCCTGGTGAATGCCGCCGGCCGCGGCTCTCCCGGAGCCGGCGCCGCGATCACGAACCCCTCGTCGTCCTCGTAGAAGATCCCCCTGCTGGTCATCCCCTCGAACTTGCAGTCGCACTCCTCGATGGTGAAGTCGACCTCCGCTGGAGAGAGGTCGGCGCGCACGGAGAGGTAGCCCGTGTACAGGCCGTGAACCCCGTCGGCCTGGAAATCGCGCCGGTCGATCACCAGGGTCCCCGTCGCGGCGTCCGACTCGTAGCTGCGCATCTGCCAGGAGCCCTGGAAGAGCCTCTCGCCGGCGGTCAGCTCGCCGGTGGCCCTTTCAGGCGGGGCTGGCGAGACGGGTGCCTCGAAGGTGAACGCAGCAACTGGCGCATTCAGCAGCCAGATCGCACCCAGCAGCACCGCAACGGCCACATGCATCGGGATCGTCCTGCCCATCAGGCCATCTCCAGCATCAGAGTGAATTGCCGGGTGTCCATGAATCCGGAGGATAGCCCATCATGGCGACGGCAACGACGAGGGCCAAACGAACGAGTCAGGGGCGGCGGCCCGGGTCCACGGAGAATGCGGCGATCTCGTCGACGTAGCTGGAGTCAAAGCCCAGCGATTGCACCAGTTGAGCCAGCGCGGTGGCGTACGCAGGATTCGTACCCGCGCGGCCGGTTCGTGGGGGAAGGATGTAGCAATCTGCGACGACGGTCTCGCCGGTGGCCAGGAACCGGACCCGGACAGCCACGGGCTCGTAGTCCCGGACACCGGGGTCGGAGTAGAGTGCGCGGATCTCTTCGGGGGCGATTCGCATCACGACTCCGCATGCACGGCGGCCGTCGGCAGGGACCAGCGTCGCCCGGGCGCCAACTTGGATGCGAAAGCCGTCAATCTCCGCCCGGCCCAGGACCGTGGGGTGAAGCCCCTTTTCAGCGAGGAGTGCCCTGTCCATGAACAGGCCATAAAAGAAGATCGTCTTCATCCGTCCCACGCGCCGCCTGACGCCCGGCAAGGAACGGCGCGAGGACCTCCGGCCCCTCGCCAGCGGCGGCTTCTCCCATTGCAGCTTCCATGGATGGCAACGTGGCTACCGAAGTGGCCTGAAAGCATGCCCGCTCCGGGTCAGGTCACCGAGTAGCCGGCGTCGGCTGCGATGGTGACGCCGGTGAGAATGCTCGCGGCCGGCGAGGCGAGAAAGACGGCAAGCCCGGCCAGTTCATCGGGCGTGTTCCACCGCCCGGAAGGGAGGCGCTCGAGGATTCGCCGGTTCATCTCGGGCATCTGCTCCTGGATCACCTTTGTGAGGGGCGTGTCGATCCAGCCCGGCGCGATGGCGTTGACGCGTATCCCGTCACTGGCGTATTCCACCGCGAGGCTGCGGGTCAAGGACAGGAGGCCGGTCTTCGCGGCGCCATAGGCCGGGGCAAGGGGCGAGGCGAAATACGAGTACATCGAGGCGATGTGGATGAGACAGCCGCGGCTCGCCTTCAGGTGCGGACGGAACGCGTTGGCGAGACGAAGCGCTCCCGTGAGGTGCACGTTGACGATTTCATTGAAGACGATGGGCGAATGCTCCTCGCCCACCGCGGCGCGGCCAGCGCAATGGATGACGACGTCCATGCGGTCCGTGCGGGCTGCGAGCGCCGCCACAGCCGCATCGTCGGCCATGTCGAGCTCCTCGTACTTGAGACCCGAGCTCTGATCGGCACGCGGCGGCGCGATGTCGGCGATGGTGACCACCGCCCCCCCTTCCAGGAATGCCTCTGCAAAGGCGGAACCGATCCCGCCGGTGCCGCCCGTGATCAGCACATGCTTTCCCTCGACGCTGAAATCGACGCTCATGAGTTTTTCCCCTGACCGGCTCGCCGGTCCCGTCCAGATCCCACATCACCCGCGCGTCGGAAGAAAACGGGCTGTCCGACGGCGACCCGGCCAGGCCGAGTCACCGTGCCGTAGACCC
>JBFGDW010000089.1:0-11255 GCA_041580435.1 Candidatus Polarisedimenticolia bacterium
CCGCGACGCCACCCGGGCGCCGTGCTCCACCAGCGCCGCCACCGCCGTGCGGTGGAAGGGGGGCAGCTTCTCCTCCAGGGCGATGCGAGCCAGGACGCCGGCGTACTGCCTGGTCCCCTCGGGCTCCCGGTCGATGAGGGTGTCGAAGTCGGCCAGGACCTTGAACAGGTCGGCGAAGTCGGGATCGTGGCCGTCCAGGAGGTGGTAGATGGGGCTGTCCCCCAGCAGGATCACCCGCACCTGCACCGGGATGGCCTCGGGCTTCACCAGGGGCTGCACGAAGGGCCAGCCCAGCTCGGAGGGGACGATCTCCAGCCGCGCGCTGCGCAGGGTGCGTACCAGCACCTTCCAGGCGCCCGGCTCGCTCAGCAGGTCCCGGGCGTCCAGGATCAGGTAGCCGCCGTCGGCCTTGAGGAGCGACCCGGCCCGGATCATGCGGTAGTCGCCCTGCCCGGGCCCCTGGGGGCTCCACTCCCGCTCGATGGTCCCCAGCAGGTTGGCCAGGGTGGGGGTGTGCTCGATGATGATGGGGCAGCCGGCCCCCTTGTCGTGCTCCACCAGCACGTTGACGCCGTATGACTTGACCGGATCGGTGTCGTCGGCGCTGCTGCCCAGGACCCGGTTCTCCACCACGTCCTTCACCACCTCGTCCAGGAACGCGGCCACGTCCGCGCCGGGGAACTCGCCCTTGATGGCGCCGGCCATCTCCCCCAGGACCTCCAGGGTGGCCTTCTCCATCACCGCTCGCACCGCCTCCATCCCCTCGCGGCGGATCTCGCGCATGCGGCTGGACACCTCGTCCAGGCGGCGCTGGAACCCCTCCCGCTTCTTCTTGAAGGCCGCCGCGTCCGCCTCGGTGACCTTGCCCTGGGCGCGGAGCTGCTCGAACTCCTCGGGAGGCACCGGCCGGCCCTCCAGGGTCGGCACGATCACCGCCCGGGAGACCGGCCCCACGTTGACGCTCACCAGCGCCAGCCCGGCCTCGCGCAGGTCGCGCTCGAACGGCTCGGTGAGCTGCTCCATCTGGCGGCTGTACTTCCGCTCCACGGTCTCGCGGCGCGACTTGATGGCGTCGGCCTCCAGGGCCGGCTCCAGGCCGTCCCGGATGAACTCGGCCAGCTCCCGCACCCGCCGCCGGAACGCGCGGGCGGTGCTGGCGGGCAGGGAGATGAGGCGCGGCTGGTGTGGCTGGCCGAAGTTGTGGACGTAGCAGCGGTCCTGCTTGGTGTCACACTGGGGCTTGAGCTCCTCCAGGAGCCGGCTGATGAGGGTCATGCGGCCGGTGCCGGTGATCCCCCGGGCGAAGACGTTCTGGCCCGGGGCGCCGCACTTGAGGCCGAAGCTCAGCGCTTCCACGGCGGACGACTGGCCGATGACCCCCACCACCGGCTGCAGGTCATCGGTGGTCTCGAACTCCAGGCTCTTGGGGTCGCAGCGCCAGCGCAGGTCCTTGACCGGCAGCGGCCGGGGTGGGCGGGCCTTCATGATGGTCGGACCTCCATGCTCTCCGGGGGACGGCGGGGGTAAGCTACCAGAGCGGATCCGGCACCGCAACCGCGAGGGGAGGTCAGGTCCGGCCAGGCGCGCGGTCTCGCGGATAGCCCGGCGAGGTCGCGAGGGGCCAGGCGGCGCTGGATGATTGCCGGCCGGGCGGGCCGGGAGTATAAGGAAGGGACCCGGAGGGAAGATGCCCACCGTCCAGACCGCCGCCACCACCCGTGCGCCCCTGCGAGCCGCCGCCGCTCTCCTGGTGGGGCTGTGGGTCGTCCCGGGCCTGGCCACCACGGTCATGCAGATGAACCTGGCCGACATGTGCGCGCGGGCCGAGCGGATCTTTCGCGGCCGCGTGCTGGAGATCCGGTCCGGAGAGGTGGAGGTGGGGGGCGGCCGCCTTCCCACGATCACCTACGTCCTCGAGGTGGAGGAGGCGTTCAAGGGGAGCTTCGAGTCCATCAAGGGGATGCGCCTGGCGCAGGTCACCATGCTGGGGAAGATCCCGCCGGCGGAGGCGGGAAGCCTGCGGCGGGTGGATCCACTCAGCGGCCTGCCGGTGCTGGCGCTGGGGGAGACCTACCTGCTTCTGACCAGCACGCCCGGGCCCAGCGGGATGTCCACCACCATCGGCCTGGGGCAGGGCTGCTTCCGCCTCGACCGGCTGGAGGGTGGCGAGGTGGTCACCAACGGCTTCGACAACCGCGGGCTGTTTGCCGGGCTCACCGCCCTGGCGCCCGATGGGCCTGGCCCTCTCTCCTACGAACGCCTGGCCGGCGCCCTCCGGGCGCTGCTGCCGGCGGACGGGGAGGAGCCGTGAGTTCCGCTCCCGGCCAGCCGCGCGCCAGCCGCGCCGCCCGGACCCTGGCGGCGATCCTGTTGCTGGTGGTGCCGGCCCCGGCCCTCGCCGGCGGCGCGGCGGTCCTCTGGCAGGAGGGGAAGCCGTTCCTCTGGCCCGGCGGCGGCGCGGCCATCCCGTTCCACCCCGATCGGGGAGGGCTGGGGCTGCTGGATCACGACGGCGCCGTGGCCATGGTGGAGGAGGCGTTCGGCCGCTGGCAGCAGATCCCCACCGCCAGCGCCACGTTCGTCAACGGCGGCGTGCTCCCCGTCGACGTCAACGGCGACAACTTCGTGCCGTTCTTCCTGCCGCCGGCCCCCGACGGCCTGAGCGCCGTGGTGTTCGACCACGACGGGTCCATCTTCCGGCAGATCTTCGGCAGCAACACCGGCATCCTGGGGTTCGCCTCTCCCGAGTGGGTGGACACGGCCGACGGCCGGGTCATCGAGGGGCAGGCGTTCCTCAACGGGGAGCCGTTCGTCCGGGGCGTCTTCCCGGCCTCCGAGCTTTTGGCGGTGGCCGTCCACGAATTTGGCCACTACTGCAACCTGCAGCACACCTCGGTGAACGGGCAGATCGTCCAGTTCAACGACACCCGCGGCCCGGCCCCCTTTGACATCTTTCCCCCCGAGAGCCTGTTCCAGAAGATCGAGACCATGTACCCCCGCATCATCGTGGGCGGCGGCCAGGACTCTCCCCACGCCGACGATGCGGCCATCTTCTCGTCCCTCTACCCGGATCCGTCCTTCGCCGCCATCACCGGCAGCATCCAGGGGGTCGTGCTGGGGCCCAACGGCCGCACGCGCCTCACCGGGGTCAACGTGGTGGCGCGCAACCTGGCCAACCCCTTCGTGGATGCCGTCTCGGCCATCACCAGCCACGAGGCCCTGGTTCGCTCCCAGGACAACCCGCGCACCGGAGCCTTCCGGATCACGGGCCTGACTCCAGGCGCCAGCTACGCGGTCTACGTGGACGAGCTGCAGGCCAACGCCTACGCCACCCCGCGCCTCTCGCCACTGCCCGGTCCGGAGGAGTTCTACAACGGCGCCGGCGAGAGCACCGACCCGGTCGCCGACGATCCCTCCGAGTTCACGCCGGTGCCGGTGGCGGCCGGCGTCCCCACCGGGGGGATCGACATCCTCATGAACCGCCCTTCACCGGGCCCCATCGGCCTGAGGCGCAACGGCGTGTTCCAGCTCTTCCCCCCCTTTCCCATCGGCCTGTGCGGCGCCGAGTTCGAGGACCTGTTCGTGGACGCCAACGGCGGCCTCACCTTCGGGGTGGGAGTCTCCTTCCCCCTGGAGTCGGTGGACGGCTTCCTGGGTGGGCCGCCCCGGGTGGCGGCCCTCTGGGACGATCTCAACCCGGCCGCCCCCGGCGCCGAGGTCTCCTTCTCGGAGACCCGCAACGCATTCACCGTCTCGTACCGCTCGGTGCCCGAGTTCCGGCGCATCGGCGCCAACAGCTTTGACATCACGTTGTTCCGGGCCTCCGACCGGGTGGAGCTGACCTACGGTGACATCACCGCCCGCGACGGGCTGGCCGGGATCAGCTGCGGCGGGCGGGTCACCAATGCCCGGGAGAAGGAGGTCGACCTGAGCCGTGTGGCCGGCCGCGCCACCTACAACGCCCGCAACCACACCGCCGTGTTCGAGTCGTTCGACGGCAATGACAACGACCTGTCCGGGAGGGTGCTGACCTTCAACGCACCCAACGCCTTCAAGGACCTGGACGAGCCCAATGACACGCTGGGCCAGGCCACCCGCATCCGGCTCCCGTTCAACTCGTCGGAGCGCACCACCGCGTTGGGTCCGGGCGGCGACCGGGACTTCTTCCGCTTCGCCGGCCGGGCCGGGGAGACCGTTATCGCCCAGACCGTGCCGGGCAACCAGGTGGACACGGTGCTGGGCCTGTTCGAGCTCGCCGGCGGCGCGCTCCTGGCGGTCAATGACGACGGCGGGGCCGGCGTCCTCTCCCGCCTGGTCTTCACCCTGCCCTCCGACGGGCTGTACGCCATGGGCGTCACCAGCTTCCCGGACCTGGACTTCACCGGCACCGGCGGCGACTTCGGCCGCTTCGTGCTGGACATCCGCGCCTTCAGGGGCCAGGTCCTCACCCTGGCCGACGACGGCTTCGTGGAGATCCCCATCGGCTTTCCGTTCCTGTTCCAGGGGCGGTCCTGGGAGCGGGTCTTCGTCAACGCCAACGGCAACCTCACCTTCGGCAAGGGAGACGCGGAGTTCGAGCCGACGCCGGCCCGCCTGCTGGCCGGCCCGCCGCGGATCGCGCCGCTGTGGGACGACCTGAGCCCCGACCGGGGGGGTGCCGTGGTGGTGGAGGGGGGCCCAACAGCCTTGACGGTGCGCTTCGTGGACGTCCCCGAGTTCTTCGCCGTGGGCGCCAACAGCTTCGCCGTCACCCTGGAGGCCGGCGGAGCGATCCGGTTCCAGTACGGCGCCACGAACCAAAACGACGGCATCGTGGGGATCACCCCCGGGGGAGGCGCCGCCGATCCAGGCCCTACCGACCTGTCGGCGGCGGGAACGCTGCCCGCGGCGGGTACGGTCTACGAGCGCTTCGGCCCTGGCGCCCTGGACCTGGACCGGCGCACCCTGGTGTTCACCGGCCCCTGACCGGGCGGCGGCGCGGGGTGGCCGCCCTGGGCGGCATGTGAGATCATCACGCGTCCGCCTCGATGACAGGAGCACCATGAAGACACTCTCGACGCGCCATCCCATCCCACCTCGACCCAGGGCGCCCCGCTTCTCCGCTTCCCTGCTGGCCGGGGCCCTCCTGCTGGCCGCCGGCCCCGCGCCGGCCCAGGACGCCCCGGCGGCGGACCGCGACGCCCAGGCGCCGGCCCGGACCGGGACGCCCGCGGCCGCGCAGACCCCCCTCACCATCACCTACACCGGCAACGAGGGGTTTCTCATCGCCGGCGCCGGCAAGAAGGTGCTGGTGGATGCCCTCTACCGGGAGGGGGTGTCCGGCTACGTGGTCCCGCCCCCTCGCCAGCGCACCCAGATGGAGTCAGCCCAGCCTCCCTTTGACGGGATCGACCTGGTCCTCACCACGCATTACCACGGCGACCACTTCCACCCCGAGGCGGTGGGCGCCTGCCTATTGAGCAACCCGCGCGCCATCTACGTCTCCACCCCGCAGGCGGTGGAGGCGCTCCAGGGACACTTCGGCCAGTTCGTCGACGTCCGGGAGCGCGTGCGCTCCGTTCTGCCCCGTGAGGGGGACAAGGAGAGCGTGTCCCTCCCGGGAATCGACCTCAGGGTCATGAGCCTGCACCACGGCCGGAAGCGGCCGGTGGAGAACCTGGGGTTCCTCATCGTCCTGGGCGGCCGCAAGCTCCTCCATATGGGCGACACCGAGGCCACCTACAAGGACCTGCTGCCGCTGCGCCTGGATGAGGCCGAGATCGACGTGGCATTCGTCCCCTTCTGGCTCCTGCTGGACCCGGGCTGGCGCAAGGCCGTGCGCGAGGGGATCAAGCCGCGTCGCGTCGTGGCCATGCACCTGCCCGAGCCCAGGGCGCGGGACCGCTACATCGAGAGTCTCGGCGGCTGGGACAAGGTGGCTGAGATCATCGAGGCGGAGTTCCCGGGCGCCGTCATCTTCCGGGATCTGATGGAGTCGAGGGATCTCTGATCTCCCCGTTCTCCGCCGGGAGCAGCAGACCGGCCGGCGGCGGCCCGCAGGCCTCCTCCAGCACCTCCAGGTAGCGCCGCCGCACCAGATCGAGCAGGCGACGCTGGCGATCCGCCTCCGTCTCCGCGGCGGGCGCACCCTCGCCGGCCGGCTTCCCCTCCTCGGCGAACGGGGCCGAGGGCCGGGCTTGATCGCTGCTCGGCGATCCATGCGCCTCCGGCCGCCGGACCTGGCAGGAGTAGCTCCCGGCACGCACCTCGAGGCTCCCGTCGGTGTAGAGGCGGATCTCCCGGTCCGGCTCGCGCAGGTCGAGGAGGACGGCGCCCCGGTCCTGATCCTCGCTCAACTCCCCGGGCTCGCCGCGGGCCAGGGCGAGGGACCTGGCGCGTGTCTCTTCGTCGGCGGCGGCCACCCGGTTCCCGGCCACCGCCGGCGCGTCTGCCACCTCCAAGCGGCCGGCACCGGCCTGCTTCTTCTCCGCGGGCGGGGGCGGCGGTGCGAGCGGGCGCGCGACGGGCGCGGTCCCGGAGGCAGCCGGAGGCGCAACGTCAGCCGAAGACGCCGCCGCTGGGGGCGGCTCGGCGGTGGCGGGTGCCCTGAAGGCCTCCTGCGCCGTGAGCGGAGCGGACGGGGGAACCGCCGCCGGCTTCGACCCGAGAGCCTGGACCTTCTCCTTGACATCCTGCGGTTCCTTCACTGGCCTGGCTCCAGCGTCCCGATCATCCAGCCCGCGCACGCGGTCCCTCTCACGAGCATCCTGGCGTGGGGCCTCCTCGCGCGGGGCCTCCTCGCGCGGGGCCTCACGGCGCGCCGGCTCCGGCGCGGGCTGCGTCCCCGGCTCCTGCCAGACCACCCACAGGATGCCGGCGGTTAGGAGGCTCGCCGCCAGCGTCAGCAGCGACCCTCCCCAGGCGAGGGGGCGCCGGGCAGGGGGCCGGGGCGCCGGGGCCCCAGCGGAGCGGTGGCCGGCGGCGGGACGGTCCCCGGCGGCGTCGAGGCGCGCCGCGATCCGCTCCGCCAGACCGGCGGGGACCGGCGGGGCCTCCCCCCCTCCGGCCTCCGCCAGCAGGCGCAGATCGTCCAGCGCCGCGGCGCAGCGGGCGCAACCGACCAGGTGGGCCTCCACCTGCGCCCGGACCGCCGGCTCCAGCTCGCCGTCCAGGTAGGCCGACAGCTCCTCCAGGGGGTGGCTCCTCTCCGGGCTCATGCCGCCTCCTCCCCCTGCACGCACCGGCGCAGCGCCAGCCGCGCCCGCGCCAGGCGGGAGCGGACTGTCCCGAGCGCCGTCTCCAGGACCTGGGCGATCTCCTGGTAGGAGAGCTGCTCGCCGTCGCGCAGTGCCAGCACCGACCGCCACGGGGGCGGCAGCTTCTCCAGGCAACGCGCCAGGCGCCGGCGCAACTCCGCCGCCTCCAGCCGGCGCAGGGGGGAGCTGCCCTCGCCGGGATCGGCCAGGCGCTCCGCCGCCACCGACCCGGGCGGGTCCTGGCCGCCGGAGGAGGCCAGCGAGAGCGAGGCCTGGCTCACCCGCTCGGCCGAGCGCCGCCGGTGGTTGAGGGCCCGGTTGACGGCGATGCGGTGCAGCCAGGTGGAGAAGCGGGCATCCCCCCGAAACGAGGGGAGCGCCCGGTGGGCGGCCAGGAAGACCTCCTGGACCACGTCCTCGGTGTCCTCATGGTGGCGCAGCACCCGCCACGCCACGCGCCAGACCCTGGGAAGGTGCAGATTCATCAGCGCCTCGAAGGCGGTCCGGTCGCCGTCCCGCGCCCGGGCCACCAGCTCCTGCTCCGGCGTTCCGGAGGCTGCCTGCCGGCTCTCCACGCAAAGAAGCATGTCACACGTTGGACCCGTCCGCCCGGAGGAAGTTCCCGGGAACTTCCCGACGGGCCGCGGGTCTTACCCGGCAGACCCATTCATCCGCCAGCGAGGTGAGACATGACCAAGAGCCCCTGTTCCAGTCCTCTGACGCTGCTGGCCGCCCTGCCCGGGGCGGCCACACTGACCATTCTGGCCCTCCTGGCCGGCCCGGGTGGGCCGGCCGTACCGGCCGCTGCCGCCCCGGCCCCCTGGGAGAGCGAGGCACGGCCCACCCGCCGGCCGGCCATCCATCCCGAGCCGCCTCCCCTTCCCCGGCCGGAGGCCGCGGCCAGCCCGTTCCTTCTCAGGGGAACCGAGGTCCGCACCTGGATCACCGGCCCCATCGCCCACGTGCAGGTGACCCAGAGGTGGGAGAACCCCAACGGCGTGCCGGTGGACGGCCTCTACATCTTTCCGCTCCCGGAGGATGCGGCGGTCAACGACATGCAGCTTCGCATCGGCCGGCGCCTGATCCGCGGTGAGATGAAGCGCCGCGCCGAGGCCCGGGCCCTCTACGAGCAGGCCCGCGCCGCCGGGCAGGTGGCCGGGCTGCTGGACCAGGAGCGGCCCAACATCTTCGCCCAGCGGGTCGCCAACATCATGCCCGGCGAGGCCATCGAGGTGATCCTGGCCCTGGACCACGCGGTGGAGTGCGAGGACGGCGGCTGCGAGTATGTCTTCCCCACGGTGGTGGGGCCGCGGTTCATCCCGGCGCACCAGGGTGATCCCGGCGCCATCGATCCACCGGTGGTGGCCGAAGGGAGCCACACAGGCCAGACCTTCTCCCTCACCGTGGAGATGGACGCCGGCGTGAGCGTCTCGCGGATCGCCTCCTCCTCCCACCGGGTCAGCATCACCCGCATGGGGCCGTCCCGTGCCCGGGCCGTGCTGGCCCGGGGCGAGGGGACGCGCCTCGACCGGGACTTCCGCCTGCAGTGGAAGGTGGGAAGCGACGCCCCCGAGACCGGCCTGCTGGCCTGGCGCGACCCGGTGGAGCGGGGCGAGCCCGGGGTGTTCACCCTGATCCTGCAGCCTCCCTCTGAACCCTCGTTCGACGACGCCGCCCCTCGTGAGCTGGTCTTCGTGCTGGACTGCTCCGGCTCCATGAGCGGCGTGCCCATCACCGCCGCCAAGAACGTGGTGCGCAAGGCCCTGCGGGCCGTGCGGCCCTACGACACCTTCCAGATCATCCGCTTCTCGGAGAGTGCCTCGGGGCTGGGCCCGGCGCCCCTGACCCCCACTCCGGCCAACCTGCAGCGGGCCCTGGCCTACCTGGACTCTCTTCAGGGGTCGGGGGGGACCCACATGCTGGCCGGCATCCAGGCGGCGCTGAGCCGGCCCGCCGACCCGGAGCGGCTGCGCATCGTCGCCTTCCTCACCGACGGCTACATCGGCAACGAGCGTGAGATCCTGGGCGAGGTGCGCCGCCGCATCGGGTCGGCACGCCTCTTCTCCTTCGGCATCGGCTCGTCGGTCAACCGCTACCTGCTGGAGGGGCTGGCCGAGGAGGGGCGGGGCGCCGCCGCCTTCCTGGGGCCGCGCGAGACCCCCGATGAGATGGTGGACCGCTTCATCCGCCGCATCGAGACGCCGGTGCTCACCGACATCCGCATCGGGTTCGAGGACCTGGATGTTCTTGACGTGGAGCCGGCGCGCATTCCCGACCTGTTTGCCGGGCAGACCATCCTGGTGCACGGGCGCTACCGCGGCGCCCAGACCGGGCTCATCGTGGTGGAGGGGCGTCGCCGGGGCCGCACCGAGGTGCTGCGCCAGGTGGCGGTCCTCCCCGAGCGGGCCGAGGACAACGCCGCCCTGGGCCGGCTGTGGGCCCGGGCCCGCATCCACCGCCTGGACCGGCAGCTTCACGACGGCCCCCAGCCCGACGTGGTTGAGGCCATCACCCGCCTGGGGCTGCGCCACCGCCTCATGACCGCCTACACCTCCCTGGTGGCGGTGGACAGCGTGGTGAGCAACACCTGGGGGTCGAGCACCCAGGTGGCGGTGCCGGTGGAGATGCCCCAGGATGTCTCCTACGAGGGGGTGTTCGGCCGCAAGAGCAGCGCCAACCAGGTGTCTCGCGTGCGCGGCCTCGGCTCCATGGGCGCCCCCCCCGAGGTGAAGATGTCCGGGGCCCCGCAGTCGGCCCCCGCGCCGACCCCGGTCTCACCCCGGGAGGCAAGCGAGCACCGGAGCCTTCCCGTGGCCGCGGCCGATGAGAAGGAAACCGGCCAGGGCGCCAACCGCCCGGGCGCCGGGAGCGGCGGCCTGCGGGACGATGACGGCCGGGTGGACGCGCCGCGGCAGGAGCGGGCGGCCGCCTTCACGCGGCTGGTCTGGACACGGGCCGACGGCAGCCGTCTGGTGGTCGAGGCCGATGGTGAGGTGTGGCTGGAGGACGGCCGGCGCCGGACCCTCGTGGCCGCTCTCACCGCCGCCGACCTGGACGTGGTGCAGCGCCACCTGGCCACGGCGGGCGCCACCGCCTGGCCTGCCGGCTCGGCGCCAGCATCCGGCACATCCCTGCTGGTGGAGACACCGGGGGGATCGCGCGTGCTGCGCGCGCCTGAGGCAGTGGCCGCCGCCGCAGGGCTGCTGCGGCTGCTGGAAGGCTGGGCCGGCTGAGGCTCACGCCGGATCACGGCAGTGGAAGACTGCGCGGGGGCCCTTCGTGGGCCCCCGCGCCCTTTCCGGCCCCCCTCCTCTCAGGCCTCCGCCCGCGTTCCCTCGGCCCAGCAGCGGGCGTACCACAGGGCCGCGTCGGGACGCCGGCCCCAGGCCCGGAGCACGGCGATGGCCTCCTCCACGGCCCGGGCCTCGATGAAGCCACCGGACACCATGGCCTCGGCGGCCCCCTCCAGCACGCCGGCCATGTTCTCCACCATGGCGGCCATGGCGGGGGCGCCGGCGCTGCCGCCGAAGAACAGCCAGGTGTTGTCCACCACCCGGGCGCCGGCCCCGTGCAGCAGCGCCACCAGGCGCCGGCCGATGTAGGGGTCGTTCCCCAGCCGGTCGTAGGTCCGGATGTAGGCCTCCCACAGCGGCCGCCAGCCCGCCGGCTCGGGCCACAGGCGGAAGACGTCGTGGTCGTCATCCTCCAGGATGATCCGCCCGCCCGGCCGCACCGCCCGCACCATGACCGCCACCACGGCGCCCGGGTCGGGGACGTGTTCCAGGACGAAGCGGGCGTGGGCCACGTCGAACGTCCCCCACTCGCCCTCGGCCAGCGGCAGGTCGTGGGCCGAGCCCCGCCGGAACTCCACCTGCTCCTCCTCCCCCGCTCCCCGGGCCAGCTCCCGGGCCCGGGTGATCTGCTCGTCGCTGCGCTCGATGCCCACCACGCGGCCCCCGCGCCCGGCGGCGCGGGCCATGGCCCGGCTGAACTGGCCCAGGCCGCTCCCCACGTCCAGGA
>JBFGDW010000090.1:0-11250 GCA_041580435.1 Candidatus Polarisedimenticolia bacterium
GCGCGCTGAGCTCGGCGGCGTCCAGGGACGAGTCCATGCGGGAGACCCAGCCCAGGAGCCCGCGGCTGTCCAGGAGCCGGTCCAGCACCCAGGGGGTGTGGCGGAACAGGCCGCTGCGCTGCTGCAGGTAGACGTTGACGGCCCCGAAGAAGATGCGGCCCGTGCTCACGTCGGGCTCGTCGGTGCGCAGGGGGGTGTAGATGGGGACCAGCGCCACCTCGTGCCCCTGGCGCTGCAGGGCCGCCGCCAGGGTGTTGTCGTGGAGGCAGGCGCCGCAGATCATGCCGGCGGCGCCGGCGCTGATGTAGGCGACCCTCACCGCGCCGCCCCGGCCGGGAAGAAGCGGGCCAGCGTCTCGGGCCGCGGCGGGCGCGTCACCAGGGACACCCCCACCAGGGCGGCGGTGGAAGCGGCCACCAGGGCCGCCACCGGCATGATGCCGGTCCCCGCCAGCGACTCGTCGGCCCCCGGGGCGCTGCGGGCGAAGAGCACGATCCAGAGGACCGCGCTGGTGAGGAGGGACGCCAGCACCCCCGCCCGGGTGGCCCGCCGCCAGTAGAGGGCGGCCACCACCAGCGGGAAGAGAGCGGCAAAACCGCTGAACGACCAGATGCCCAGCCGGAAGATGCTGCGCTGGGTCACCAGGGACAGGATGAAGGCCAGCGCCAGGATCCCCACCACGAACAGCCGCCCGGCCCGGACCTGCGCCGCCTCCCCCATGCGGTCCCGGAAGCCGTAGTGGCGCACGATGTCCTGGGTGAACATGGTCCCCAGGGAGAGGGTCTGGGAGTCCAAAGACGACATGACGGCGGCGAACACCCCGGCCGCCAGCAGCCCCGCCAGCACCTCCGGGGCGTGCATCTGGATCATCTGCACCAGCACGCCGTTGGCCGCCGGCCCCTGGAGCCCCGGGATCTGCGCCCGCCCCATGACCCCCAGGAGCACGCTGGGCAGCCAGACCGCCGCCACGCACAGGGGGTAGGCCACGATGGGCAGCCGGAAGGCGGAGGCGCTGCGGGCCGTGAGCCAGTGCATGAAGATGTGGGGGAACATCCCCACCGATAGCGGGATGAGGGTGTAGCTCAGGAGCTTGGCCTCCGTCACCTGGCCCGCGCGCACCAGCAGCTGGGGCGCGGCCTCGCGCACCTGGGCCATGGCGGCGGCCAGCCCGCCCAGGTCGGCCACGATGACGAAGAAGGCCGCCGCGCCCAGGATCATGAACACCAGGGTCTGGAAGGTGTTGGCCCAGGCCGTGCCGCGCAGGCCGCCGCTGGTGACATAGATGAGGACCACCGTGCAGATGGCCAGGCCGCCCACCCACTCGGGGACCTGCCCGGCGGTGATCTGGCTCAGGGCGATGCCGCCTCCCATGACCCCGATGAGGAGGTAGGGCACCACCAGGGCGGTGAGGACGGCGAACAGGGCCAGCCCCAGCCCGTCGGACTCGAACCGCTCCCGGAAGTACTGGGCCTGGGTCAGATAGCCGTGGCGCCGCCCCACCTCCCACAGGCGCACGCCCACCAGGAGGAAGACCAGGGGCACCACCAGGGCCGAGGACGAAGCCATGAGGGCGAACACCCCCACCCCGCGGTTGTACGCCTCCCCCGACGCTCCGAGCAGGCTGAAGGCGGTCATGTGGGTCCCGAACAGGGACATGAGGAGGATGAAGGGGCCGATGGTGCGGGTGGCCAGGAAGTAGTCCTCCCCGGTGGCCCGCAGCAGCCGGCTGCTCAGCCCGCCGATGGACAGGACCAGGGCCAGGTACAGGCCGATGATGGCCAGCGTCACCTGCCGCCTCCACCCTCGCCGTCCACGCCCCGTGGCCAGGCGAAGCGCACCAGCAGGGCCATGAGCACCGCGGCCGCCACGCAGTACCCCACGTGGTAGGCCAGTCCCACCGGCAGGCCCGCCACCAGCCGGCTGTCCTTCGCCAGCCAGACGTCCTGGTGCAGGGCGAACAGGACGGCGGTGGCGGCGTAGAGGGCGCCTCGCAGGCGCCGTCCCCTCACGACCGGTCCGGCGGCGGCAGCCGCAGCGGGAGGTACCCCGGAGGGCGGGCGTCCATCACCTCGAGGATGCCCGTGCAGGGCTTCCGGTACACGTTGCCGATGAGCAGGTTCACCAGGTCGCCCCGGGCGTCGGGGTGGGCCTTGAGGAAGCGCGCGAAGCTGAAGCGGGGGTCGTAGTAGGCGTACACCAGCCGCCGCAGCGCTTCCATGCCGGCGATGAAGTCGGGCCCGTGGCGGCCCAGGCGGGCGGCGGAAACGTCCCCGGCGGCCAGGGCGTCGTGGATGGAGTCCGCGGCGAACTCGGCCGACTTGAGGGCCAGGAAGACCCCCGACGAGTAGATGGGATCCAGGAAGCCGAAGGCGTCCCCCACCAGGACCCAGCCGTCACCGGCGATGCGGCGCGAGGCGTAGGAGAAGTCCCGCAGGACCTGCACCGGCCCCACCTGGGCCGCCCCCTCCAGGCGCTGCTGCAGGGCGGGGCACCGGGCCAGCTCCTCGTCGTAGACCGCCTGGGGCTGGCCGGCGCGCCCCTTGAGGAGGTGATCGATGTGGCCCACCACGCCGATGCTCACCAGGTCACCGGGAAGGGGGATGGACCAGAACCAGGACTTCTCCCCCTCGGTGTGCAGGATGAGGGTGGCGCCGGCGTCCCTCCCCTGCTCCCGCATCCCGCCCCGGTAGCGGGTGAAGAACGCCGCGTGGCGCAGCCGTGGGTCGTCCACCTTCAGGCCCAGCCTCGAGGCGAGAAGCGCGCTCTGGCCGGTGGCGTCCACCACCACCCGGGCGCGAATCTCCCGGATGCCCCCGTCCGGGTCCTGGGCGCGCACTCCCACCGCCCGGCCCTCCTCCATGAGGACCTCGGTGACCCCCATGGGCTGGAGGACCTGGACCCCCTTCTCCCGGGCGTTGTCCAGCAGCACCTGGTCGAACCCGGCCCGGTCCACTTGCCAGGTGACGGAGCTCTCGTGGGGGTCGGCGTCGGTGAAGTAGAACGGCACCGCGCCCCGGCCGTCACCGGTGAAGAACTGCACGCTCTCCTTGCGCACGAACGAGCTGGCCCGCAGCTTTTCCAGAACCCCCAGGCGCTGGAACGTCCAGTAGGTGGCCGGCATGAGGGACTCGCCGATGCGGAAGCGTGGAAAGGCCTCCCGCTCCAGGAGCAGCACCGAATGGCCGGCCCGGGCCAGGAGCGTGGCGGTGGCCGAGCCGGCGGGCCCCCCGCCCGCCACGAGGACGTCCGTCTGGGTCTCGAGGCGCACGGGGCCTACATGCGGAATTCGACGCCGGCGAAGACGCTGAACGGGTCGGCCGGGATGACCCCGGTGGAGGGGAAGCCCCGCACCTCGTAGTCCTCGTCGGTGATGTTCTTCAGGTGCAGCTTGAGCCGCCAGGCCTCCCGGACCTCGTAGAAGATGGAGGCATCGAAGACGGTGTAGCTGTCCATGGCAAACCCGTTGTCCTCGGCGATGAACTGCTGGTCCACGAACCGGCCGCCGCCGCCGATGCCCAGTCCGTTGGTGAACTTGCGGCTCACCCAGAAGCTGGCCAGGTGGCGCGGGGCGAAGGCCGGGTCGTTCCCCGATCGATCCACGGTGGCGAAGATGGGGCCGCCCGGGCCGAAGCCCACGATGACCTGCTCGGCGAACCGCGTGAGCTCGGCGTCGTTGAAGGCGTAGGAGAAGAAGGTCCGCAGGCGCGGGATGGGCTCGGCCGCCAGCTCGAACTCGAATCCCCGGGAGCGCTGGTCGCCGTCCTGCTGGGTGAAGCCATTCTCGTCGGGAATGCCGATGTTCTCCCGCTCCAGGTGGTAGACCGCCCAGGTGGCCTGCACCCGGCCCCCGGCGAAGAGCTTCTTGAGGCCCAGCTCCACCTGCCGGCTCTCCTCGGGCTCGGGGCTGCCGGTGACCCGGGGGGAGGGGGGCGCGAAGGCCTCGCCGGCGCTCAGGTAGATGGAGGTGGTGCGGGCCGGCGCGAAGACGGCGCCCAGCATGGGGCTCACCTCCGACTCGGAGCGGGAGGTGCCGCTCACGTCGTCCTCGAAGTCCAGGAAGTCCAGGCGCGCGCCGGCCAGGAGCTGCCACCGGGTGTTCAGCGTGATCTGATCGATGATGTAAGGCGCGGCCACTGTCGTGGTGGAGTCCCCCCGCTCGAAGGGGAAGGTCGGCGGTGGCGAGGTGGCCGTCTCCACCGGGTTGAACAGGTCCAGATCCGGGAGGAAGGCCAGGTCCAGGGCGAACCGATCGGTGTGGCGGGTCAGCTCCACCCCGGTGAGCAGGTCATGGCGCACGCCGTCACCGCCCAGGGAGAAGATGGCCTCGAACTGGTTCCCGGCCACCACCTGCCGGTCGTCCAGGGTGGTCAGGGTGCGGCTCACGTTGAAGGCGCCGGGATTGTTGGGGTCGGCAAAGGCGCCGTTGAGAATGGTCCCGGCCGAGTCCCAGTCCAGGCCGCGATAGTAGACCTTGTCCCGCAAGCGCACCGTGTCGTTCAGGCGCGTCTCCCAGTCCAGCTGGACCCGGCTGACGTCCTGGCGCGAGAAGTCGAACGGCGCCTGGTAGGACCGGCGCCGGGGCACGTCGGGGATCTGCCCGGAGGGCGACAGGAACTGCAGCGGAAGGCCGCCGTCGGGCTCCCGCTCCAGCCGCAGGTAGTCCAGGTTCAGGTTGAGAGTGGAGGCGTCGCCCAGGCGCCACGCGAACGCCGGGTTCAGCCCCCAGTCGCTGCTGTCCTTGTCGTCGCGGTAGTTGTCGCTCTCCCGCCACAGGCCGTTGAGGCGCACGTCGAACCCATCGATCACCGGGACGTTGAGATCCAGGGTGGCCTCCTGCCGGCCGAAGCTGCCGCCGGTGACGCCGGCCGACAGCAACCGGGTGGGGAGGGGCTGCTTGCGCACGATGTTCACCGCACCAGCCAGGGGATTGCTGCCGTACAGGAAGCCGGCCGGCCCCTTGAGAAGCTCCACCCGCTCCACGTTGTGCATCTCGTAGTAGCTCGCCTCGGGCTCGGGTGCGCCGTCGGTGAGGATGAGGCTGCCGCTGATGGAGTCGAAACCGCGCACGACGAAGTGGTCCTGGACACCGCTCTGGGCCTGGACGTTGACGCCACTGATGTTGCGCAGGGCATCGCTGAGCACGATCCCATCCTGCTCGGCCAGCAGCGGCGCGTTCACCACGCCGATGTTGGCCGGGGTGAGGAGCAGGGGAAGCGGCAGCTTGGTGGCGATGGTGTTGGAGCTGGGGACATAGGGCAGGCTCGCCTCCACCAGCACGAACTCGGTCTCCAGCTTCGGCTCCGGGTCGGGATCAGCGGCGTCCTGGGGGTCGGCCGCCCGGGTCCTGGTCTCGGCGGGTTGGCTTCCCTCGACCGCCTGTGACGGCGGCGCCGTCGTCGTCAGCAGGAGGGCCGCGCCTGCCAGCCATGCCATCTGTGCTCGCATGTCTCTACCTCTTCGCCACGACGAGGGCCACCATCTGGGCCTCGTTGCGCAGAAAGAGCCGACCGTCGCTCAAGGTCGGCATGGTCCACGTCTTTCCCTCCAGGGGCTGGGCCCGGGCCAGTTCCCGGTAGGCGTCGGGAACGGCCGCCACCAGCGCCAGCTGGCCCTTCTCCCCCAGGACGAAGAGCCGGCCGTCCGCGGCCAGGAGGGATCCCTTGCCGAAGCCCCGCGCCGCCCACTTCTCCTGGCCGGTGCGGGGATCGATGCACTTGAGGGTGGCATCGTCGAACCCGTACAGATGCCCCTTGTAGTGGACGGAGCTATTGAAGTGGTTCTTCATCACCCGGCTGCGCCAGACCTCCTCGGGGCGGAGGTCCCGCCCTCCGCCCTGGATCCGGTACAGGGCGGCGCCGGTGTCGTAGGAGGACGAGATGAACACCTTGTCGGGAGGCAGGAAGACGGGCATGGCGGCGTTGACGTCGTAGGAGGTCTGCCACGGCACGCGCCACAGGAGCGCACCGTCACCCGGCGCCACGGACAGCAGGCCAGCCGCGGTGAAGAACAGCACCTGCCGGGTTCCGTGGATGGTGACCGCCAGGGGGGAGGCGTAGCCCGGGCTGCCCGACTGGGAGGCCCACACCGCCTCGCCGGTCTTCCGGTCCAGGGCCATGACCGAGTGCCCGGAGCGGCCGCCCACGTCCAGCAGGAGCAGGTTCCCTTCCACCAGGGGCGAGCCGGAGACGCCCCACTGGGGCACCCGTGCCCCGAACTCGGCCGGCAGATCCTTCTGCCACAGGACCTCGCCGTCGGCGGCCTTCAGGGCCAGGAGCTTGCCCCGGGCCCCGAGCACGTAGGCCACCCCACCCTCCACGGTGGGCGTGGAGCGGGGACCGTCGCCCATGCCATCCTTCCGGTTGGCGTCGATGCGGCGGCGCCAGATCTCCTCGCCGGTGGCCGCGTCCAGGCAGACGGCCACCTCGTCGCCGCCGCTGCCCATGAGGGTGTAGAGCCGTCCGCCGGCGGCGCTGATCCCCGAGTAGCCGTCCCCCAGGGGCACGCGCCACAGCACCGGCGGCCCGGCGTCGGGCCACGACTCCGCCAGGCCGGTCTCCGCCGAGACCCCGTCCCGTTCCGGCCCACGGTACTGGGGCCAGTCGGCCGCGGCGGCGGGGCCGGGCACCGCCAGGCCGGCGGCCGCCAGGAGCATGCTGAGCGCTGTCCATCTCATGGTCGGTCTCCCGGTCTCAGGTGTAGCGGATGTTCCGGTAGCGGGGAGCGTAGAAGGCCGGCAGCAGGTGGTCCACCTGCAGCAGGCCGGCCCGCGTCAGCTCCAGGACCCCGTTGTCCCGGACCAGCAGGTCCCGGGCCGCCAGGCTGGCCAGCGGCTCCTTGAACCGCTCCCGGATGTCGGCGCCGAACTTCTGCTGGAAGTAGGCCGGCTCCACCCGCCCCAGCTTGAGCTGCAGGATGAGCTCGCGGATGAGGCGGTCCTCCGGGGTGGTGGCGTAGGCCCGGTCCAGGGGGAGGCGGCCGCCCTCCAGTGCCTCCAGGTAGGGCCGCCACGACGCCAGGTTCTGGAAGTGCACCCCCGACAGGTGGGAGAAGGAGGCGACCCCCACCCCCAGCATGTCGCCGCCGTGCCAGAGGGCGTCCCGGTAGATGAACTCCCCGCCGTCGCCGCGGACCACGGTGTAGGCGCTGGAGACGCGGTAGCCGGCGGCCTCCAGCTCCTGGTAGGCGTGCTCCTGCCACGCCCGCTTGGTGTCCCAGTCGGCCACCGGGATCTCGCTGGTCCCTGACAGCGCCGCCCTGGAGTAGACGGTGTTGTAGGGCAGCTCCATCTGGTAGATGGTGACGCTGTCCGGCGCCGTCTCCAGGGTGCGCGCCACGGTCTCCCGCCAGGTCTCCCAGGTCTCCCCCACCATGCCGGCGATGAGGTCGATGTTGAGCTGTGCGAAGTCCAGGGCCGCGATCCAGGGCAGCACCCGGTGGATCTCGGCGGAGAGGTGGGCGCGGCCGTTCTCCGCCAGGATGCGGTCGTTGAAGTTCTCCACTCCCAGGCTCAGGCGGGTCACGCCGATGGCGCGGATGGCCTCGAGCTTGGCCCGGCTCAGGGTTCCCGGCTCGCACTCGAAGGTGATCTCCCGGGCGGCGTCCCAGGGCAGGCTCGCCTGCACCCGCTCCACCAGCTGGCGCAGGTGGCGCGTGCTGATGAAGGACGGGGTGCCGCCGCCGAAGTAGACGAAGTCCACCGGGCGGCCCGCCAGGGCCGGCCGGCGGGCGAACAGCTCCACCTCCCGGGCCATGGCGTCCAGGTAGGCCTGGATCTCGTCGCTGTTCTTCTCAATGTAGATCTTGAAGTAGCAGAACTTGCAGCGCTTGCGGCAGAACGGGATGTGCAGGTACAGGCCCAGGGGCACGTCCGGTGCCGGCGGCGCGTCCAGGACGCCCTCCACCTGCCCCAGCCCGTCGCGGCTCCACGCCGAGTAGGGGGGATAGTTGGAGACGAAGACGCTGCCCACCTCGGTGCTGGCGGAGGAATCAGCCACCTTGCGGCCCCCCTTCCCCGAAGCAGTAGATCACCCCGTCCAGCGTGCCCACCACCAGCAGGCCGTGGGCGGCGGCGGGAGCCGCGGTGATGGGGGCCCCGGCGTCGTACTCCCACGCCCGGGCGCCCGAGGCCACCTCCAGCGCCAGCAGCAGCCCCCCGGTGGTGCCGAAGAAGACGCGCTCCCCCACCACCACCGGCGACGAGTCCACGCGCCCTCCCGCCGCGTGGGTCCAGCGGGCGGCGCCGGTGGCGGCGTCCAGGGCGTGGAACATCTTGTCCCGCCCCCCCACCAGCACCAGTCCCTGGCTCAGCGCCGCGGAGGCGTAGAACGGGAACTTGCGCTCGGGATGCTCGTAGGTCCACATGACCTTCCCCTGGGCCAGGTCCAGGCCCAGCACCTGGTTCTCGTAGGTCCCCACGAAGGCGCGGCTGCCGTCCACCGCCGGGCTGGCCCCCACGTACCCTCCCAGCTCGACGCGGCGGACCTCGGCGCCCCCCTCCACGTCCAGGGCCCGCAGCCAGCCGTCACACCCCGCCACCAGGGCCACCGTGCGCCCGTCCAGGCGGGTCACCGCCGGCGTGGCGTAGACGTACGCGCCGGTCTCCACCTTCCAGCGCACGGAGCCGTCGGACGGCGCCAGGCAGTAGAGATGATTGTCGTTGGAGCCGAACAGCACGCAGCCGCCGGCGAAGTTGGGCGACGAGACGATGGCGGACCCGGCGGTGAAGGTCCAGCGCGCCGTACCCTTCGCGGCATCCACGGCGTGAAGGACGCCGTCCTCGTCGCCGAAGTAGACGGTGCCGCTCTGCACCGCCGGGCTCGACTTGATGGGCGCTCCTCCGGCGTACCGCCAGGCCAGGTCCCCCTTCTCCAGGCCCAGGGCGTAGAGGTGCCCGTCCAGGGAGGTGACATAGGCCCGCCCACCGGCCAGGGCGGCGGCCGTCTCCACTCCGTCGCCGGCCCGGAAGGTCCAGAGGGCGCGGGGAGCCGGGGGCAGCGAGGTCCGCGCCACCCCGGTGAGGGCTGCATCGCCGCGGAAGACGGCCCAGTCCCCCTCGCCGCCCGAGTCGGCGGCCGTGGCCGCCGCGGCCGCGAGGATCACGGCAGCCAGCAGGAGGCGGCGGCCCATCAGTAGGCCCTCCGGTAGATCTGCTCCAGGTCGGCCTTCCCCACCGGGCGCGGATTGAAGCCGGCGGTCCACTGCCCGGCAGCCTCGGCGGCCAGGGAGTCCAGGCTGCTCTCGGACACGCCCACCTCCCGCAGCTGCGCCGGCATGCCACCGGCGGCCCGCAGCTCCTCCACCCTGCGCGCCAGCGCCTCCGGCCCTGCGGCCCCCTCCGCCGCACCGGCCAGTCCGGCGTACCGCTCCGGGCGGGCCTCGCCGTTGAAGCGCACCACGTGGGGCAGCATGAGGGCCACCGCCACGCCGTGCTCCACGCCGTGACGGGCGGTGAGGGGGTTGGCGCAGGCGTGGGCCGCGCCCAGCATGGAGCGGTCGATGGCCGCGCCGGCCAGGTGGGCGCCCCACAGAAGCCGGGCGCGGGCGTCACCGTCGCCAGGGTCGGCCAGCGCCGCCTCCAGGCTCATCTCCAAGAGCCGCCAGGCCTCCCGGGCAAAGCGCCGGGAGGCGTCGCCGGCCCGGGTGCAGACGTAGCTTTCCAGGGCATGGCCCATGGCGTCCAGGGCGGTCACGGCGGTCTGGCGGCGCGGCAGGCTGGCGGTGAGATCCGGATCCAGGATCACCGCCCGGAAGCGCGCCTTCTCATCGCCGCAGGCCATCTTGGCGTGGGTCGCCTCCTGCACGATGAGGGCGTAGGTCTGGGCCTCGGACCCGGTCCCCGCCGTGGTGGGGACGCCCACCGAGGGCAGCATGGGGTGATCGGCCTTGCCGGTCCCCCAGTAATCTTCCATGCGGCCGCCGTTGGTCAGCACGAAGTTGATCCCCTTGGCGCAGTCCATGGAGCTGCCTCCGCCGAGCCCCACGATGAGATCGATCCCCGCCTGCCGGGCACAGGCCACTCCCGCCTCCACGTGGCGCGTGGTGGGGTTCACCTCCACGCCGTCGAAAACAATCACTTCGAGGCCCGCCTTCCCCAGGGCGGCCTCGGCCCGGGCCACGTGGCCGGCCTGCCGGATGCCCGGGTCGGTGACCACCAGCACACGACGGCCGCCCAGGTCGGCGGCCACCTGACCGAGGCAATCGATCTGGCCGGAGCCGAACAGCACGCGGCTCGCCCCCAGGGTGCGATCCCATGGGGCCTCCTTTACCCCGGGGAGGGGCGCCGCCCCTGTGGAACCGGGCGCTGGCGGGGCGCTGGCGGACAGCTCCCTCATGCGGCGTCGCTGGCCGGCTCCCGCGCCGCCAGGAACGCGCGGTGCCGGTAGAGGTGCTGGAAGAGGTTCCCCTCGTGGGGCTGGGACCAGGAGACACGGCAGGTGGGGAGCGCCCCCAGGTTCAGGCGCTCGATGGAGCGGCACTCCATGGCGGCCCGGGCGAAGTGGCGATCCTCGGTGAGGACCGTGCCCACCAGGGTCGGCCCGATGCGCTCCAGGATCTCGCCAGCCGGCACCTGCACCACGGTGACGAACGGGAAGAGGAACTCGGCGCTGGCCAGAGGGTGGCCCGGATCCTGGCACCAGATAGCGGTGGGAAGGACGTAGGCGAGCCCGTCGCGCTGCACCACCCTCGTCCCGCCCCGCGCCGCCGCGGTGAGATCCTCGGCCCCGGGCACAGCCAGGCGGGCGTCGATGTGCTCCCCCAGGCGCCGGGCCATGGCCGGGTCGGGAAACGCGGCCAGGAGAGCCTCGGGATCCTCCGGATCGCGCGGGGCGATGGCCGCCAGGCGCTCGGCCACCGCCTGGGCCACCTGGCGCCCCAGTCCCTCCGGTCCGCCGGCCAGCCAGATCCCAGAGGCGTTGATGCACGAGCGGCCGCCGTTGTCGGCCACCGAGGCGGCGAGCACCTCGAGATGGTCGCGCCAGCGCGCGCCGTGGGCGGCGTCGAGCAGCACCTTGCTCCAGCCGGGGCCGTGGATCTGCACCCCGGGATCGCCCGCCCAGGGCTCCACCGTCGCGCGGTCGCCGAAGAGCATGGCGCGCCCGGCGCGCATCAGCAGCTCGGCGGCGCCGCCGTAGTCGGTGGGGTAGTAGCCAAGCGCCGCCGGCGGCAGACCGGCGACGAGGAGCGCCTGGCAGATCCGCCAGGGCGTCCAGGGCTCCTGGCGGCCGGGCTTGAGCGCCAGCGCCACCTTGA
>JBFGDW010000091.1:0-11225 GCA_041580435.1 Candidatus Polarisedimenticolia bacterium
CGGGAGCGGTCCCCCCGGAACATGCCCCGCACCTGGGGCAGGGTGACGTGGCTCTCGTCGATGAAGGCGAGGGCGTCGTCGGGGAGGTAGTCCAGCAGGGTGGGCGGCGGCTCGCCGGGACTGCGGCCGGTGAGATGGCGGGAGTAGTTCTCGATCCCCTGGCAGAAGCCCACCTCCAGGATCATCTCCAGGTCGTAGCGGGTGCGCTGGTTCAGGCGCTGGGACTCCAGGAGCCTCCCCTTCCCCTCCAGCTCCCCCAGCCGCTCCGCCAGCTCCGCCTTGATGCCGTCCACCGCCCGCAGCAACTGATCCCGTGGGGTCACGTAGTGGGACTTGGGGTAGATGGGGACCCGCCGCGACCGCTCCAGCACGCGCCCCCGGAGGGGATCGACCCACTCCAGCGACTCCACCCGGTCATCGAACAGGGTGACGCGCAGCGCCCGGCTCTCCTCGGCGCCGGGGAAGATCTCCACCACGTCGCCCCGCACCCGGAAGGTCCCCCGCTCCAGGTCGAAGGAGCGCCGCTCGTACTGGATGTCAACCAGCTTGCGGAGAATGGCCTCCCGGCCAGCCTCCTTCCCCTCCTCCAGCAGCAGGAGCATGCCGTGGTAGGCCTCCGGCGACCCCAGCCCGTAGATGCACGATACCGACGCCACGATGAGCACGTCCCGCCGCTCGAACAGGGCCCGGGTCGCCGCGTGGCGCAGCCGGTCGATGTCGTCGTTGATGGTGGCTTCCTTCTCGATGTAGGTGTCGCTGTTGGGGACGTAGGCCTCGGGCTGGTAGTAGTCGTAGTACGACACGAAGTAGTGGACGGCGTTGTCCGGGAAGTAGCGCCGGAACTCCTGGTAGAGCTGCGCCGCCAGCGTCTTGTTGTGGACCAGCACCAGCGCGGGCCGGTCCAGGGCCTCCACCACGCTGGCCATGGTGAAGGTCTTGCCGGAACCGGTCACTCCCAGCAGGACCTGCTCCTGCGTCCCTTGCTGGAACCCCTGGACCAGGGCGCGGATCGCCGCCGGCTGGTCGCCGCAGGGCTGGTAGTCGGAGCGGAGGCTGAAGCGACTCACGGGACTTAGTTTAGCAATCCCTCGGGACAGGACCGATGCAATAGAATGCACGGCGTGAGCCTGCCCCCGTCCACGCCGCCCGGCCCCTCCCCGGGCACCGCTCCGCCCCCCGACGCCGGCGGTCGCTGGCGTGTGCACCTGGCGTGGCCGCGCCGGAGCGGACTGTGGGCCGGCGTGATCCTCGCCTCGTGGCTGCTGGCCGCGCTGGCGGGCATGGGGCTGGCCGGCCTGCTCAAGCGCGACCTGCCCCAGGTGCTCTCCCTGGAGGATTACGCGCCCCCGGTCCTGACCCGCGTGTACGCCGGCGACGGCTCGCTGCTGCGGCAGATGGGCGAGCAGCGGCGCCTCCTGGTCCGCCTGGCCGACATCCCGCTCTTCTTCCGCCAGGCCATCGTGGCCACCGAGGACTCGGACTTCTACCAGCACCCGGGATTCGACGTGCTGGCCATTGCCAGGGCGGCGTACCGGGACGTGCTGGCCCGGCGCATCGCCCAGGGCGCCTCCACCATCACCCAGCAGCTGGCCACCGACCTCTTCCTGGTCAAGGAGGAGAAGACCGTGACCCGGAAGCTGCAGGAGGCGATCCTGGCCCTGCAGATCGAGAAGACCTACACCAAGGACGAGATCCTGGAGCTGTACGCCAACCAGATCTACTTCGGTCACGGCTTCTACGGCATCGAGGCGGCCAGCCGCTTCTACTTCGGCAAGCCGGCCGCCGGGCTGACGCTGGAGGAATCGGCGCTTCTGGCGGGCCTGGTGCAGCGCCCCGAGGCCTACTCCCCGGTGCGCCACCCGGAGCGGGCGCTTCGGCGCCGGAACTTCGTGCTGAGCCGCATGGTGGCGGAAGGGTACCTGACCCCGGCCCAGGCCGAGGCCGCCACGGCGCGCCCGGTGGCCACCGCCGCCCGGGCCGGCGAGGGGAACCAGTCCGCTCTCTACTTCCTGGAGGAGGTGCGCAAGGACCTGGCGCGTCGTCTTGGTGAGGATGCCCTCTACACGCAGGGCCTGGAAGTGCACACCACCCTGGATCGCGGGTTGCAAGCCCTGGTGGAGGAAACCCTGCGGCGGCGCCTCCGGGAGCTGGACCGGCAGCGGGGCTTCCGGCGGCCCTCCGAGAACTCGCTGCGCGATCACGCCACCGAGCCGGAGAGCTGGGAGGATCCCTCCTGGGAGGGGTCACCCGCCGCTGGCGAGACGGTGCGGGGCGTGGTCCTGGCGGTGCGAGCCGACGGGGCGGCCGTCCGGCTGCCCGGCGATGCCCAGGGGAAGCTGGAGCCTGCCGGTGCGGCCTGGACCGGGAAGCGCGACCTCACCGCCCTGCTGTCACGCGGTGACATCACCCTCTTCCGGGTGGAGGAGCCGGCCGCCGAGGGGGGGCCGGCGCGCCTGGCACTGGACCAGGAGCCCGCGGTGGAGGGTGCCGTGGTGGTCCTCAACCCTGGCACCGGGGAGATCCTCGCCCTCACCGGCGGCTACGACTTCCGGCGCAGCCAGTTCAATCGCGCCGTGCAGGCCCGCCGCCAGGTTGGCTCGGCCTTCAAGCCGGTGGTCTACGCCGCGGCCCTTGAGCAAGGCCTTGCACCCACCGACCTGGTGATGGACGAGCCCACCGTGTTCGTGGATCCGGATACCGGCAGCCTCTACCAGCCCGAGAACTACGAGCGGGACTACCGCGGGCTCATGACGCTGCGCTCCGCACTGGAGCACTCCCGCAACATCCCGGCGGTGAAGCTCATCAATCACACCGGGTTCTCCCCGGTCTTCGACGTCACCCGGCGGCTGGGACTGTCACCCCGGTTGCGGCCCTATCCCTCTCTGGCCCTGGGGGCGGTGGAGATCAGCCTGCTGGAGATGACCGCGGCCTACGGCGCCTTCGCCAACGGTGGCCTGCTGCGGCCACCCTACTTCCTGCGCCAGGTGGCGGACCGGCAGGGGCGTGAGCGTCACGCGGCCCTGCCCGCCGCCACCGAGGCCCTGGATCCCGGGGTGGCCTACACCCTGACCCAGATGCTGGAGGGGGTGGTGCGCCGGGGCACCGCCGCCAGCATCGCCGACTTCCCGCGCCCGGTGGCCGGCAAGACCGGCACCACCGACGAGCACACCGATGCCTGGTTCATCGGCTACACGGCGGGGTTGGTGTGCGGCGTCTGGGTGGGGCTGGATCAGGCCGAGTCCCTGGGCCGGGGACAGAGCGGGGCGCGGGTGGCCCTCCCCATCTGGAACGACATCATGCGTGCCGCCACGGCGGAGCACCAGGTGCTGGACTTCCCGCGACCGCCCCAGGTGATCCAGGCCCCGGTGGACCCGGCCACCGGACGGCGATCGACCCTGGAGAGCCGCTGCTCCCAGGTCCTGCTGGAGTCGTTCCTCAATGGCTCCGGCCCGCTGCCGGCGTGCGGGCCCGTCGCCCACTACCGGGCCACGCTTCCCTACTTCCTGCAGCGTGAGCCGCTGGGGGAGGACCTCCGGCTGCACCTGACGCAGGAGGGGCTGGGCCGGCTCCTGGAGCGAGAGGCGCGCTTCCTGCGCTGGGAGCCGTTTGCCTCCCGCCTGTCAGTGGCCTATGGCGCGACCGCCCTGTCCCTGGGTGTGGAGATCACCGACGCGGCCCCCCCCTCTCCGTTCGGACCGTGGCGCCCGGCCGCCCTGCAGACAGTGCGTGCCGACGTGCCGGCGGGCCCCCTGCTCCAGGATGCGGACCGGGATCAGGAGCTGCCGCCGGCTCCCGCCGGGGAGGTCCCCCTGGATCAGCGCCGGGGACTCGACGGCCGCCAGCCGGCCGTGGTCGTCATCCGCGCCGGCCGCTGAGCCGGCCCCGCTTCACGGTCGCGCGGCGGGAAAGCGGGGGTCGGTGGCCAGATCCGCGAACGGGGGCAGCTCGGCCACCAGCTGGCGCATCTCGGGCTCCTGCCGGCAAAGCCGGTCCAGGTCGTCCAGCGCCTCCTGGTTCCGGCGCAGCGCGGCCAGCGCGATGGCCCGGTTCAGCAGGTAGGTGCTGTTCTCCGGGGCCAGGGCCAGGGCCCGGGTGTAGGCCTTCACCGCGGCGTCCCTGTTCCCCTGCTGCTCGTGCCAGCCGGCCAGGTTGTTCCAGGCGGCGTGGCAGTCGGGATCGATCTCCAGAGCGCGCTCGAAGCATCCCTGGGCCCGGGCCATCTGCCCCAGCTCCGACCGGGCGTGGCCCAGATTGTTCCAGGCCGCCCCATCGTCGGGCGACTGGGCCACCGCGCGGTCCAGCTGGTGCGCCGCCTCGCGGAAGCGCCCGCAGGCGATGAGGGCACAGCCCAGGTTGTAGCGCAGCCCCGGCCGGTCCGGCTCCAGCTCGGCGGCGCGCCGGTAGGCCCGCACCGCCGCCAGGCTGTCCCCCTCCAGATGGTGGGCATACCCGAGCCGGGCCCAGGTGCCGGCGTCCTCGCCATCCAGCAGGGCGCGCCGGTAGCAGGCCACGGCGCCTGCGGCATCCCCGCCGTCCAGCAGCCGTCCGGCCGCCGCCAGCCAGGCCGCCCGCCGGTCGATGCTCCGCTTGCCGGCACGCCGCCAGCAAAGGACCGCCTCCTCCATGCGACCGTCGGCTTCGTGGATGCGGGCCAGCCCCTGCCATGCCTCCTTGCGCTCGGGCTCGATCTCCAGGGCGCGGCGATAGCAGCGGGCGGCGCGGTGCCGATCACCGGTGGACCACAGGCAGCGCCCCAGGTTGATCCAGGGCTCGGCGCCCTCCCCGGCCAGGCGCACGGCGCGGCGGTAGCAGTGCAGGGCCAGGTCCAGGGCCTGGTGCGCCTCGTAGAGGAGCCCCAGGTTGTTCCATGCCGCCCCATCGTCGGGGACGAGATCCAGCGCCTGCTTCAGGGCCGCCACCGCCCCCTTGGCGTCCCCCTGGACCATCCGTTCGTACCCCTGCCGGGACAGGGCCCCCGCCCGGGGAGAATCTCCAGGGTCCTGGGGCGGTGCCGGGAGAGGGTGGCTGGGGACCTGGGTGAATGGGTTCACGCTCGCTCCATGTGTATGACGGTTCAGCGGCGGGCCGGGTCTCGCGGCGTGGGTGAGGGGGTCAGAAAAGGGTGTTCGGGTCGATGGGTGCGCCGTTCAACCCGTCACCTGCCGCCAAACCGTCCTCCACGCGTGCATCGCGTGCCCACTGCATCACGCAAACCAGGTGCCAGGATGCCCCGTCGGTCCTCGTTTCCGGGCGCCGGCGAAAACCGCTGGAAATGCGTGAGTCGGGCCAGATCCTGCCGGACAGGTCGACGCGGGGGCCCGCCGCGGTGCCACCAGCCCGGGGCACCCCTGGACTCCCGGAACCCCGCCCGGGGCGCTGGCAGCGGGCGTTGACGCGCTCCGGGTCCGGTGCCACGCTCTCGCGGCACCTGCCTCATCGTCGCAGCGCCTCCAGCGGCCGCCTGTAGTCCGCGGAGCGGAGGCGGTGCTTGCGCATCAGCCGCTGGAACGCCGACCTGTTCATCCCGGACGCATCGGCCGACCGCGTCACGTTGCCGGCGTGGGTGGCCAGCAGCTTGTGCAGGTAGTCGCGCTCGAACCGGTCCACCACCCGCCGCTTGGCCTCCCTGAAGCCGGACATCCCCGGACGGTCCTGCCCGGTGCCCGCGCTGGCCAGGATCTCGGCCGGCAGATCCGCCAGGGTGATCTCCTCGCCGGCCGCCAGCGAGACCAGGCGCTCGATGACATTGCGCAGCTCCCGGACATTGCCAGGCCAGGCGTACGCCTCCAGGGCCGCCAGAGCCTGGGGGTCCACGCGCCGGGGCGGGTCCTGGCGCCGCCCCGCGAACTCCTCCAGGAAGCCCTGCACCAGCTCGGACAGGTCTTCCAGACGCTCCCGGAGCGGTGGGACCCGCAGCGGGATCACGTTGAGCCGGAAGTAGAGATCTTCCCGGAAGCGCCCCTGGCGGATGGCCTCGGGCAGATCCACGTTGGTGGCCGCCACCACCCTCACGTCCACGGGCAGCAGCTCCTGGCCGCCGAGCCGGCGCACCCGCCGCTCCTCCAGCACCCGGAGCAGCTTGGCCTGGAGGGCAGCGGAGAGGTCGCCGATCTCGTCCAGGAAGAGGGTCCCACCGGCCGCGGACTCCATGAGGCCGGGGCGGCGGGCCGTGGCTCCGGTGAACGCCCCCTTCTCGTAGCCGAACAGCTCGCTCTCCAGCAGCGTCTCGGGCATGGCGGCGCAGTCCAGGGGAACGAAGGGGCGCGCTGCCCGGCGGGAGAGGCCGTGGAGGCTCCGGGCCACCAGCTCCTTGCCGGTCCCGCTCTCCCCGAGGATCAGGACGCTGGAATCGGTGGGCGCCGCCTTGTGAATCAGGCCGAGCAGCTCCCGCAGCGCCGGGCTGCGGCCCCGCAGCCGGGCGGCATCGAACGACTCTCCCAGCTGCATGCGGAGAAGCTGGTTCTCCTGCTCCAGTCGCCGCCGGGCCAGGACCCGCCCCACCACGTGGCACAGGTGCTCGGTGTTGAACGGCTTGGGGAGGAAGTCCTCGGCGCCTTCCCGGATCGCCTCCACCGCCACCTCGATGGACGGGTACCCGGTGAAGACCACCACGGGCAGGTCGGGCTGCACGGCGCGGGCGGCGTGGAGCAGCTCCAGGCCGTTCCGCCCCGGCATGCGCAGGTCGGTGAGGACCAGGTCGTAGTCCTGGTCCCGCAGGCGCTCCAGCGCCGTGCCGGTCCCGGTGGCCGTATCCACCGCGTAGCCGGCGCCGGCCAGCACATCCCGGCACAGCTCCCGGATGCCGGCCTCGTCGTCCACGGCGAGGATGCGCTCGGTGCCCATGTCAGCCCCGGGCCTCCGTGGACCCTTCGCCTCCATCGCGGCGCTCCCCCACCTCCCGCAGCCGGACGGCCACATCCCGGTAGGCCGCGTCCTGGCCATAGACCTCGGAGAGGAGCTGCTCGGCCTCCGCGAGCCGTCCCAGCTCCAGGCAGAGCTCCCCCAGGTCATAGAGCAGGCCCATGCGATGATCCGCCTCGTCGCCGCCGTCCCGGGCCTGCTCCAGCCCGCGCCGGTACCACTTCTCGGCGATCTGGGGCATCCCCTTCTCGCGGAAGCAGAGACCCAGCATGCTGCAGCATGCCAGGAAGTTCTCCCGGTGGCGGGAGGCTTGCTGGAACTCGCCGATGGCCTCGTCCAGCATCCCCATCTCCTTGAAGGCGATCCCCAGCTGGTAGTGGGTCTGGTGGTCCTCGGCCTCCACTTGCTGCTGGATGGCCTGGCGGATGCCGGTGACCGGATCGACCTCGTCCTCGTCGTCCTCCACAACCGGCAACTCCGGCGTGCTCGCCTCCTCCCGGGCCAGCTCCTCCTCGATGGCCCCCGCCAAATCGAAGAAGCCATCGTCCTGGTCGCCTTCCGGGCCGGCGGCCTGCGCCGCCGGCGCCGCCGGCGCCGCGGCGCCGGGGGCAGGCGGCCGGCTCGGCGGAGAGGGCGGCGGTGGGGCCGTCTCCTCGCCATCCAGCAGCTCGATGACCTCCTCCTCGGCCACCACGTCCTCCGGGGCGGGGCCCGGCGCCTGCGGGGCCGGAGCGGCCCGGGGCTCAGGCGCGGCCGGAGCGGCCGCGGCCGGACGGGAGCGCGGCGGAGATGGGGCGCGCAGCTCCGCGGCGGCGGGAGCATGCTCGCCACCGCCCGGGCGGTAGGCCGGGAGCGGACCACCCTGGCGCAGGGCACGGCGCATCTCCTGCAGGGAGGCGTTCTCCGGCTCCAGGCCCAGGGCGTCGGCCAGTGCCCGCTGGGCATCCTCCACGGCTCCCTGCTGGCGCAGGGCCTCGGCCAGCCAGGCCAGGTGGCGGATGGCGCCCCGGGCATTCCCCTGCTCCCGGTGCAGGTCGGCCAGCCGCTGGTGCGCCACCACCGTGCGCGGGAACCGCTCCACGATCCGCTCCAGCTGCTCGGCGGCCTTGGCCAGCAGGCCATACTTGATGAAGACGTCGGCCTCGGTGAGGTGCTCGTTGACGAATGCGGCGTCCACCTGGGAGCCATCCTCGCCGGTGAGATCCATCAGCGGCCCGCCGGTGGCCAGGGCGCCCTGCCGTGCCTCCACGGCGGGCGACTCCACTCCCTGCCCGGCCATCCGCGCCGCGAGGGCATCGTCGTGGGGGCGGTAGCGGATGAGCAGGCGCAGGGCGTCGGGCAGGGCCGCAGCTTCCCCCTCCTGCAGGAGGCCCACCAGCAGGTCCAGGCTTTCCTCCACCCCCTCGGCGCCGTGATCCGCCGCCTTGCAGGACTCCAGCAGGAGCGTCCTGGCCTGGTCGCAGTCCGGCTGCCGCTCCAGGCACTCGCGCAGCAGCTCCCGGGCCAGGCCGCCGGCCCCCTGCTCCTCCATGGCGCCCAGCACACGCTCCAGCGTGGACACGGCGCCCTCCACCGCGCCCTCCGCCAGGTCCAGCCGCACCAGCGCCGCGTGGACGCGGACGTCGCCGGCGGCGAAGGCGGAGTGGCGGGCAGACTCCAGGGCGGCCCGGGCACCGGTCCGATCCCCTGCGGCCAGCAGCGCCTGCCCCAGGAGCGCCTGCAGGTGGTCCGCTTTCGGGTCCTTCTTGACGCAGGCCTTCAGCTCACGCGCCGCGTCATCGGCCCGGTCCGCCTCCAGCAGCAGCCGGGTCAGGGTGGAAGCCGGGGTGGGGTCCAGGGGGGCCACCGCCATGGCCGCACGGCAGCAGTCCAGCGCCTCCTCCAGGCCGCCGGCCGCCGCGAACCCCTCGGCGGCGCGCTGGTAGGTGGCCACGCCGCGCTCGCTCTCCCCGGCCTGGCACAGCCGCTCCGCCTGCGCCTTGAGCCCCGCCCAGTCGTCAGGCCCGAGCTCCAGCGCCCGCGATTCCAGCTCCAGGGCACGATCGCTCTCGCCGGCCGCGGCGTAGAGTCGCGCCGCGTCCCGCAGGTTCTCCTGCGCTTCCCGGGAGAGCCCCGCGTCTGCGTACAGGGAGGCCAGCTGCTGGCGCACCCCGGCGTCCTCCGGGGCCAGCTTGGCCACCTTCTTGTACATGGCGATGGCCTTCTGGGTGAAACCCCGGTCCCGGTAGTGGTCGGCGATGCGGGTGTAGCAGGTGAGGGCGCGTTCCGGGTGTCCCGCCTTGCGGTGGAGGTCTCCGATCTTGTTGAGGGTGATGACGTCCTGGGGAGCCTCGTCCAGGAGCCTCTGGTACTCCCGGATGGCCTCCTGGAACTTCCCCTGCCGGGCGAACTTGTCCGCCGCCTGGCTGACCTTGACTCGGTTGAGCGCCATCCTGGCCCTGCCCCCGTTGCCGGAGGCGGCGCGCCGTGCGCAGCGAGCCAGGACGGTCCCCGGCGGCGCCAGGCGCCGCCGCAGGGCCTAGGCCTGGCGCTTCTCGGTGATCCTCGCTGCCTTGCCGCGCCGCTCCCGCAGGTAATAGAGCTTCGCCCTCCGGACCCGCCCACGCCGGACCAGCTCGATCCGGTCGATGACCGGCGAGTGCAGCGGGAAGACCCGCTCCACGCCAACGCCATAGGAGACCTTGCGCACCGTGAAGGACTCGCGGGGTCCGCCGTGCTTGCGGGCGATGACCACCCCCTTGAACACCTGCACGCGCTCCTTGTCCCCCTCGCTGACCCGGACGTGCACGTTCACCGTGTCGCCGGGCTCGAAAGCGGGGTGCTCCTTGACGGCAGCAGACTGCTCAGCCTTTTCCAGAGGATTCATCGTCGGGTCCTTCCATGCGTCAATCTAGGTTCTGAATCGGCGCTTTCCAGTTTTGCGCCGCTTTTTTGCAGCAGGTCCGGCCGGAGCCGGCGAGTTCTCTCCAAGCTCTTCTCCTGGCGCCACTTGGCGATGGCCGCGTGGTCCCCTGACAGGAGCACCTCCGGCACCCCTTGCCCCCGAAACGTGGCAGGCCGCGTCCAGTGGGGCCAGTCCAGCAGGCCGCTGGCGAAGGAGTCCCGGGCCGCCCCCTCCGGGTCGCCCAGGGCCCCGGGGAGGAGGCGCGCCACCCCCTCCACCAGGACCAGCGCCGGCAGCTCACCGCCTGACAGGACGTAGTCGCCGATGCTCACCTCGGCGTCGGCCAGCCCCTCGCGCACTCGCTCGTCCACCCCCTCGTAACGGCCGCAGAGGAGCAGCAGCCGCGCCTCGCCTGCCAGGCGCGCCAGCGTCTGCTGGGTGCAGGGCTCCCCCTGAGGCGAGAGGAGCACCCGGTGGGAGCGTCCCGCAGGCGCCTCGGCCTCGATGGCCTCCACCGCCTCGTAGAGCGGCCCGGGCATGAGCACCATCCCGCCGCCCCCTCCGAAGGGGGCATCGTCCACCTGCCGGTGGGGGCCGATCCCCCAGCGCCGCAGGTCGTGGACCCGCACCTCCAGGCGGCCGGACTCCACGGCGCGCCGGATGATGCCGTAAGGCAGAGCCCCGCGCACCAGATCCGGGAAGATGGTCACCACGTCGATGATCACTGGCCATCCCCCGCCACCACCGGCTCCCCCTCCAGCAGCCCCTCCGGGGCATCCACCACCACCACGCCTGCCTCCAGGTCGATCTTCTTGACGATGGCGTCGATGAGCGGAACAAGCGCCTCGCCGCCTCCCGCCCGCTCCACCACGAGGAGGTCCTGGGCCGGCCCCTCCTGGGTATCCACCACCCGGCCCAGGGTGCGGCCGGCGGTGTCCACCACCCGGGCCCCCACGGCCCGGAAGGTGTAGAACCCTCCCGTGGGCAGACCGGGAAGATCGGCCTCGGCCACGTAGAGCCGGGAGCCCACCAGCGTCTCCGCCTCGCCGATGCTGTCCACACCCTCCAGGTGCACCACCAGCCGGCCCCGGTGGGCCCACGCGCGGCGCAGGCGAACCTGGCGGCGGGAGCCGTCGCGGGCTTCGAGCACCGCCGCCAACAGCCCCTCGAGGCGCTCTGGATGCCCCGACGGGCAGATCGCCGCCACCTCGCCCCGGTTGCCCCGGCTGGCGACGATGGTGGCGATGTGGATGCTTCCCTCCACGTCCGTCCCCTGGGAGGTCAGACCGGGGCGCCCGCCGTGGCGCGCCGGGCGCGCTCGATGAGCTTGGCCACCGTCTCGGAGGGATGCGCTCCCTTGCGCACCCACTCATCGGCCTTGGCCACGTCCACCTTCACCTCGGCCGGGTCCTTGCCCGGGTCGTAGGTGCCCAGGACCGCGTTGAAGCGACCGCCCGGCGTGCGCGCCGACTCGGACACC
>JBFGDW010000092.1:0-11218 GCA_041580435.1 Candidatus Polarisedimenticolia bacterium
CACAGCAGCGGCGCCAGCACCAGGGGCGCCAGCTTGGTGAGCACCGCGCCGGCCCACGCGGCCCCCGCCAGCAGCCGCCGGTGCTGATCCAGGGCCAGGGCCGCCAGCAGCAGCAGGAGAATCCCCAGCGGCTCCACGTGGCCCGAGGAGGCCACCTCGGCCACCGGCAGCGGCGACCACGCGTAGACCAGGAGGCGTCCCTCGGGCAGCCGGGCCCGCCGCAGCAGGCGCCACAGCAGCAGGAGCACCGCCAGGTCGCACCCCACCAGCAGGGCGCGGAGGGCAAAGGTCCCCGGCGCCAGCCAGGCCGCTGCGGCGAACAGGATCTGGGCCACCGGCGGGTAGATGGTGGGGATCTCCTTGTAGCTGATGTCGGCGAAGAACTCCGTGCGCAGCGGCGCCAGCGCCGGATCCTCGGGAGCGTGGGCGAAGGGGTGGATGCCGCGCACGAGCAGGTGCCCGTCCCAGGCGTAGCGCGCGATGTCCTGGGACAGATCCGGTGGATGCAGCAGGAGCACCAGCACGCGGACCGCGGCTCCCACCAGGAAGATGGCCCAGCCCCAGGACCGGCCCCGCGCGCCGCGCCACCGGACCAGGGAGAGGCATGCCACGGCGAACAGGGCCAGGAAGCCGGCCACGTAGTGCAGCGGCTCGGCCAGCCAGTCTGGCCGCAGCGCCAGGAGGACCCAGCCGCCCAGCATGAGCGCTGCCGCCAGCCCGAACAGCCGTCCCGGCCGGGAGCCGTTTGCTAGCATCCGGCTGGGGGGAGGGAGTCGCGCGGCGTGGACGGAGCCACCGGGGTCATGGGCGGCCTGCTCCTGGGAGCCTACGGGGTGGTCCTGGGCCTGCTGTCGATCCTGGGTCTGCACCGGTGGCACCTGCTCGGCCTGGCGCGGCGGGGGGCGGCTCATGGCGCCCCTTCCGGCACGCCGCCGTCCCTGCTGACTCGTGCCGGCGGCGGCGAGCCCCCCCTGGTCACCGTCCAGCTGCCAATCTACAACGAGCGCTTCGTGGCCTGCCGGCTCCTCAAGGCGGTCTGCCGCCTGGACCACCCCCGTGACCGGCTCCAGATCCAGATCCTGGACGACAGCACCGACGACACCAGCCGCCGGCTGGGCCGGCTGGCCCGACGGGCCCGCGGCCTGGGCTTTCACATCGAGCACCTCCGGCGCCCGGCCCGCGCCGGGTTCAAGGCCGGGGCACTGGCGGAGGGGCTGCAGCGCGCCCGGGGAGAGTACATTGCCCTCTTCGACGCCGACTTCATCCCCGCCCCCGACTTTCTGCGGCGGGCCCTGCCCGCATTCGACGACCCGCAGGTCGGCATGGTGCAGGCCCGCTGGGGGCACGTGAACCGCCGGGCCTCCCTGCTGACGCGGGTGCAGGCGGCGCTGCTGGACGGCCACTTCCTGGTTGAGCACCTGGCCCGGGCCCGCGCCGGGCGCTTCTTCAACTTCAACGGGACGGCAGGGGTGTGGCGGCGGCGCTGCATCGAGTCGGCGGGCGGCTGGCAGGCGCGCACCCTCACCGAGGATCTCGATCTCTCCTACCGGGCGCAGCTGGCCGGATGGCGCTTCGTCTTCCTGCCGGACCTGGTGGCGCCGGCGGAGCTGCCGGCACGCATGGGTGCCTTCCGGTCCCAGCAGTACCGCTGGGCCAAGGGGTCCATGCAGACGGCGCGCCTGCTGCTGGGGCCGGTCCTGGCCAGCCGGCTCCCGTGGCGCATCCGCCTCGAGGCCTGCTTCCACCTGACCGGCAATGCCGCCTATCTCCTGCTGCTGGCCCTGTGCCTGCTCATGTGGCCGGCCATCCGCCTTCGCCACCCCTCCGGCGGCCCGACGGCCCTCACCCTGGACGCCGCCGTGCTGGCCGCTGCGACCCTCTCGGTGGCGGCTTTCTTCCACCACGGACAGCGGCGCGCCGGGCGCGGCCGCCTTGAGAGCCTGCTCTGCCTGCCTCCGCTCCTGGGCATCGGCGCCGGGCTGGCGGTCAACAACGCCCGCGCCGTGGTGGATGCGCTGCGGGGCCGCGACAGCCCGTTCGTGCGCACGCCCAAGGATGGTGGCCGGGATGGCGGCGGCGCGCGGCAGCGTCCTGAACGCACCGCCGCGGCCGGCGGCTATGGCCCGGCCGGCGCCCGCCCCTGGGCCGAGGGGACGCTGGCCCTCTACCTGGTCGCGGCGCTGGTGGACAGCGCATGGCTGGGCGCCTGGCCCTGGGTGCCGTGGCTGGCCCTCTTCGCGTGGGGATTCGGCTACACGGCGTGGCGGGGCGCGCGCGAGGGAGTGGAGGCGCACCGGCACGCCGCAACTGCGCGGGCTGGTGAGCCGCCTAGGAATCGAACCTAGAACCTACGGATTAAGAGTCCGTTGCTCTGCCAGTTGAGCTAGCGGCCCAGGAAAGCGCCGCATCTTACCCAACGGCGCGAGAAGCTGTCAAGAAAGCTGGGGTGAGTAGTGGGATTCGAACCCACGACACCCGGGGCCACAACCCGGTGCTCTACCGACTGAGCTATACCCACCACGGTCAGGGCGAACGGCGGATCTAAGCATATGGCGTTCGTCACGGGAAGCGGCCGCGCCGGGCCCCTGGCGGCAGCCACCGCCCGTCGCCATCCACGTCCACGTACACGGCGTTGGTGAATCCCAGGGCCAGCCCCCTGGGGACCAGCAGCCCGTAGAGCCCCGGCACCGTCGCATCCTCCGGGACCCCCTCCAGGTCGCCCACCTCGGCCACGACCCACGCATCGTCTTCCAGCACGGTGTCGAACTCCAGCGGCGGAGCGGGCCCACGGCGCAGAAGCTTGCCGTTGACCCAGACGCGGGCCTCGCCCAGCGGGACCCAGGACGCGGCCCGAACCTCCAGCCGCACCCGGATTCGCCCGCCGGGTGCGAAAAGGGTGTCGCCGGGAGCGGCCACCTGGCCGCCCGCGGCCAGGCGCAGGAGCGGGATGGGGCCGTCGGTCCCGACCATCCGCCCACCCCGGACGGCCGTCATGAGCGCCTCGTCGGAGACTCGGGGTCCGCTGGGCGTGCCCGGAGGCAGGAACACCACGTTCAAGGGGTAACCCGCCAGCTTGGGCGCCACCGTGTGGGTGTCCGTGTTGGCCGTGGCCGGGAGCGGCCGGCCCCCATGGAGCAGCCCGAACCAGTCGGCCCGCACCTCCTCGTAAAGGCGGCGCGAGCTGCGGTTCCAGACCTCCAGGACGTCGAAGTCCATCGCCCCCAGCTCCTGGCCAGGAGCGGCCAGGAGGGCTTCCGGGATGGACTCCTCCGGGTCATACCCCACCGCGTTGAACCAGTCGTGGACCCTGCGGATGGCCCTTCTCTTGGGGTTGTGCTGGATGCCCCGCGGGTGGTTGAGCTGGATGACCGGCGGCGTGAACGCATGTTCCGCGCCACGCTGCCGGGCAAAGAGCTCCCGGGCTCGCTCCTGGTAGGCGACGAACATCTCCGCCACGGCCGGGCCCTGCCTCGCGGGCTCGCCGCCTTCCACCACCGGCAGATCCAGGGCCCCGTAGCTGGAGACCTGTCCGCGGCGAATGGGCGGCGCCGCTGGGTCGGGCTCGAGGGGCCAGACGTTCCAGTGCCCCCAGGATCCTCCCCCGGGCCGCCGCAGACCGGTCTCCACGCCCGGGATGGACCGGATCCGCCCGGCCGCCCCGGGTAGCTGGGCGATGAGGCCCCGGTAATCGCTGATGGTGTTGTGATCCGAGGCCACGAGGATGTCCACCCCGGCCGCGAGGAAGGCCCGGACCTGCTCCGCCAGCGGCACCAGCGAATCCGGGCTTGGCGAGGCGTGCACGTGAAAGTCCACCGTGGTCGTGTCCGGTAGATCCACCTCTCGGCGCAGGCGGAACGTATGCGAGACGTCTCCGTGCTCGGGGACGTCCCACTCATCCACACCGTAAAGCAGCCCCCCTGTGGCCACGGCGCGAAAGGGACCCTCGGGGAGAAAGAAGGTCACGTCCCCCGCCTGGGTGAGGACGAACGCCTGGTGCCTCGGACGGGGCCAGGGAAAGGCGGGATGGGACGATCCTGGCGAGAGATCGACGTCCTCGCCACCCTCCCGGGGCAGCAGGACAATCCTCGCATTCGCTCCCTCAGCCTGCTGGTTGGACCCTGCCTGGATCACGCGGAACTGAACGCGCCGTCCCCGAGGCCGGAAGAGAAACCGGCGCTGAACCTCGCCAGGCCGCCCCAGCGCGGTCCGGAACCGGGCCGCGAGCAGGTTCTCGCCTTCCCGCAGGTCCCCCAGCTCGAGGATCCCCTGCAGCCGCCGGTCCATGCCCGCGGATTCCCAGTCGTCCGCTTCCTCCTCCTCCCCGTCCGCCGCCTGGTGCCGGGCCGAGCGCTCGCGCCAGGTGGGGCTGATGACACCCATGGGGAGGAACGACTGGGTCCGGTCGCCGCCGTTGACGAGGATCTGGATGGAGTCCGGTGGAATCTCGACGGGCAGGGTCAGGACGGCCAGCAGCCGTGCCCGCTCCCACTCCAGCCCCTCCACCGGGAGAATCCACTCCACTCCGGATGCCGGGTCCTGTGGTGTGGGGGTGGGGTCCGTGGTGCCGCCGCAGGCACCCACGACTGCGGCCATAAGCGCCGCCGCAGCGGCACGGAGCGCGCCGCGAGGGAGTGCCGCAGCCATGCCGGCGAGTCTACCATACGCCCTGCACCCTGACGGGTCTGGAAAGGCGCCGCCCGTGCGGTGGTGCAGGCGGTGAGAGCCCTTCCTACGCGGCCTCCGGCTCCACCGGCCGGATCCCAGCCGCCTCCACGTAGCCCAGCCCGTGGCCGGCCGCATAGGTGGCGCACTCGCGCATCTTCTTCAGGAGCCGGGCGCAGGCAGGCCCCTCGCCGGCCCGTGTCGCCGCCTGGATGATACGGGCGCCGCGGGACTTCAGGAACTCCATGAGCCGGGGAACATCCTCGGCGGGGACGTACCCGCCCACGGAGCGCTCCCCGGCCAGCTCCCCCTGGAGGGCATCCCGGAGCTGGGGGAACTCCTGGCAAGCGGAACCCAGCAGCCGCCACGGCGGGATCAGGAAGTCGGGTGCTGGCACGCCGGCGGCCCGGCAGATCCCTTCCAGCCCGTCCACATCCGCGGCCATCCAGAAGGGCAGGGCGCGGGCGTGGAGGCGCACCGCCCGCCAGGGGAGCTCGGTCGGGAGCACGACGGTGGCCGACTCCCGCTCGCCGCTCAGCCCGGTCCAGCCGTCGCCCCGGCGCGCCGCCCGGGCCAGCTCGTGAATCTCCTTCAGCTCGCCCAGCAGCTCGGTCCGGTAGGTGAGATCGGGCGGTGGATCCGTGTCAGCCTGCGGCCGCACCTGCTCCTCCAGCCCCGCATCGATGCGCCGGAGCTGATCGCGTACCAGCGACTCGACGGCGGCGGCATTGGGCGCTCCACGGTAGGCGTCCACCACCTCGGCCACGGTCTCCGGAGCGGCATCGGCGATGAGGAATGGCCGGCCGCGCAGGTGCAGCTCCGGGTCGACGCGCTCGGCCACCCGCTTGCAAAGTGGATCCACCTTGTAGTCGATGCGCTCCATGCGCGCCCGCAGCTTCTGCCAGAATGTTCCCTCCTCGGGTGGCGGCGGCGGCTCGCTGGCGGCAAGCAGCGCCTCCAGGGTCTGGACATAACGGCGGGCATGCCACGAGGCGGTGCGGTGGGCCAGGGCCTGCTCCAGGTAAGCCCCTGGGTCGGTCTTCCCCCCTGCCACCAGCGGGTCGATGATGCTGTCGAAAAACCCCACGTCCACGGGGTGGAACGAGATCAGCCCCTGCATGGACAGTCTCCTTGCAGGCCCAATATAGGGCGCTGTTGACGAAATGGTAGCCAGCGGGCCTAGGCCCCCAGGCGCGCCTGGCGCAGCAGCGCCCGCAGCTTGGGCCGGCTGCCAGTGAGCATCAGCCCGATGCGGAACAGGCGGGCCGCCAGCAGGAGGCTGCCCCAGGTGGCCGCCACCAGCACCGCCAGGATCCCGGCCACCTCCCACCAGGCGATGGACTCGGGAGCCACCGACAGCCGCATCAGCACCGTCACCGGCGCCGTGAACGGGATCCAGCTCAGCACCCGGGCGATGGTGCCGCCCGGGTCCTCCAGGATCACCTCGAAGAAGATCAGCGGCGCCACCAGGGGCACCGACCACAGCATGCCCAGCTGCTGGCTCTCGCGGGCGTTGGTGCCCAGGGAGCCCGTTCCCAGGATGAGGCTGCCCAGGAAGAAGTAAGTGGCCACGAACAGGGCCGGCGCGATGGCCAGGGCCGGCCAGGGCAGCTCCACCCCCAGACCGGCCAGGGTGCCGGCCATCACCACGCCCATCACCCCCAGCATGCCGAACCAGACCACGACCTGCAGCAGGCCGGTGGCCCCCACCCCCAGCAACTTGCCCGCGAGGATCTCCACCGGACTGGCGGCGGCCAGCAGCACCTCCACCACCCTGTTCTCCTTCTCCACCCCCGTGGCCTGCAGCAGCCCGCCGGCCGTCATGATCAGCGACAGCATCAGGAGGATGGCGAAGGCCAGCGGCAGCAGGATGCGCACCAGCCCGCCCCAGACACTCCGCGCCCGCTCCTGGCCGTCGGCCGCCAGCGCCAGCTCCTGGAGGTCGGCCACCGGCTGGCGCACCCGGCCGGCCTCGGCCTCGGGAAGCCGCCCGGCCAGGAGACGGTCCAGCACCAGGCCGCGAAAGGCGTCCCGGTCCTTGCGGGCGCGGCGCCCCGCGTCCTCGCGCACCAGCAGCTCGACCCGGCCGGTCTCCAGATAATCCGCCGGCAGGATGTAGGCGCCCGTCACGGCCTTCGCCTGCACGGCTTCGCGCGCCTCATCCCGCTCCTCCACCGGCCGGAAGATCACGCTGCCGCGGATGGCCAGCGCAGCGTCGAGGGTCTCCGCCTGGCCCAGCTGCCCCAGGGCGTCCCGGATCTCCTGCGGGATCTCCTCCGGCCGGCCGGCCACCTCCCCGGCGAGGTCCAGCACCCCGGCCCGGTCCACCACGGCGTAGACGCGCACCTCGCCGCGCCTCTGCACCTCCATGAGCCCGGGGATGGCCACCAGCAGGCCGTAGAGGGACAAGAACACCGGCATGCCGAAGGTGGTGATGAGGAAGCTCTTGCTCCGCACCGTGGAGAGCAGCTCGAAGACGGCCACGACGCGGGCCTTGCGCCAGTTCACGCCGCTTCCCGCCGCTGCACCACACGGATGAAGATGTCCTCCATGGGAGTGAGCACGCGCTCGAAGCGCTCCACCGGCTTGCCGGCGGCTACAAGGGCCGCCAGGACACGGGCCGGCGATACGCCCGATTCCAGGAGAAGACGCCACGACCCGTCTCCCTCGTCGGTCTGGGTTGCGACGCCCGGGATGGGGGGCGGCGGTCCGGATGCCAGGCCCACCCGGACCTCCGGCCGGGAGAACCGCTCGCGAACGTCGCGAACGTCCCCCTCCACCAGCAGCTCCCCCTGGTGGATCAGCGCCACCCGCTGGCAAAGACGCTCCACCTGGTTCATCTGGTGGGTGGAGAGGATGGTGGTGCGGCCGGCCCGGCGGCGCTCGCCGATGAGGTCCTGCACCAGGCGGACGTTGATGGGATCCAGGCCGGAGAACGGCTCGTCCAGCACGCACAGCTCCGGGTCGGGCAGGAAGACCGAGGCGATCTGCACCTTCTGTCCCATCCCCTTGCTGAGCTGGGAGACCCGCCAGCGCTCCACGTGGCCCAGCTCCATGCGGGCCAGCCAGGCCTGCGCCCGCCGGCGCGCCTCGGCCCGCTCCAGACCCTTGAGGACGCCGAAGTAGACCATGACGTCCACCACGCGCTGTTTCAGGTAGAGGCCCCGCTCCTCGGGCAGGTAGCCGATGCGGTCCAGGTGCGCCCGCCGGAACGCCTCGCCGAAGACGCGCACGCTGCCGGCGTCGGGGCGGATGATGTCCATGAGGATGCGGATGAGCGTGCTCTTGCCGGCGCCGTTGGGGCCCAGCAGCCCCACCACCTCCCCCGGCTGCACCGCCAGGGTGACGCCCGCCAGGGCCCGGGTCTCCCCGTAGCTCTTGTGCACGTTCTCGAAGACGAGCAGGCTCATGCCACCCCCGGCCAGAACCGCCCCAATCTAACCCAAGGCCGGCGGCCTGGCCAGCGCCTGGGCCGCCGCGCCCCCTGGCCCGGCCGGATCGCCTCTGCTACCCTGGCGCCCAGCGCCTGTCGGGGAAGGCTGGACCGCCCCGCGCCGCCGGATGGACCACCCATGGACATCGCCATCGTCCTGTCCCTCCTGCTCATCGCGGTGGTGGTCTTCGCCACCGAGTGGATGTCCATGGAGGTGTTCTCCCTGCTCCTCATGGTGACGCTGGCCGTCACCGGCGTCCTCACGCCCCAGCAGTCGTTCATGGGGCTCTCCAACCCTGCCGTGATCATGATCGCCGGCATCATGCTGATCACCGGCGGCTTCATCCACAACGGCGCCGCCGACCTGCTGGCCCGGCGGATCCAGCGCTTCGCCGGGCGCAGCGAGCGCCTCATGTCCGTGCTGCTGCTGACCACCGTCAACGGCCTGTCGGCCATCATCAACAACGTGGCGGCCACGGCCATGTTCATCCCGGTGGCCGAGGGAACCGCCCGGCACTTCCGGGTCAGCCGCTCGCGCTACCTCATGCCCATCGCCTTCGCCTCCATGACCGGCGGCATGTGCACCCTCATCGGCACCTCCACCAACGTGGCGGTGGCCGGGGCCCTGGAGCAGTACCGCCTGGCGCCGCTGGGCCTGTTCGAGCTCACGCCGGTGGGCCTGGCCATGGTGGCGGTGGGCGTCCCCTACCTGGTCCTGGTGACGCCGCGCCTCCTGGGCCCGGCCCGGCAGGAGGAGGACCCGGCCATAGCCTACGGCCTGCGCCCCTACCTCTTCGAGATCTGGGTCCGCGAGGGCGCCGCCATGGCGGGCAAGCCCATCTCCATGCTCCCCTCCCGGCTGGGCCTGACGGTCCTGGCCATCGTGCGCGGTGAGGACCGCATCGTTCCGCCCCAGGCCGAGGAAGTGCTTCAGCCCGGCGACCTTCTGCTGGTCGAGGGGGCCGCGGGAACCATCCCGGCTGTGCAGCGCACCGCCGGGATGGAGATCAAATCGCTGCCCAACCTGAAGGTGGCCGGGCTCCTGGCCGCACCGTTCCGCCTCATGGAGGCCACCGTCTCCTACAACTCCCCCTTCATCGGCCGCACCCTCCAGGAGCTGAACTTCCGCAAGCTCTACGACCTGAGCGTCCTGGCGCTGCACCGGCGTGGGGAGGTGGTGGTGGAGAAGGTGGGCAAGATCCCGCTCCGGGCCGGCGACGTGCTTCTCATTCACGGGCACCAGCAGCGGTTCGCCGGCCTGCCCCACGAGCCGACGCGACTCCTCATGGAGGATCTGAGCCTGCCGGCCTCGGACCCGGGGCGGGCCGCTTTGGCCACGGTGATCCTGCTGGGGGCCATCGCCGCCGGCGCCAGCGGCTGGGTGGACACGGCCACGGCGTTCCTGGCCGGCGGCGCCCTCACCCTGGCCCTGGGGGTCCTGCCCACCGACCTGGCGGCCAGCTACGTCAACATCCGGTTCCTCATCATGGTGGCCGCCATGGCCTCCCTGGGGATGGCCATGGAGCAGTCGGGGGCGGCGCGTCTGCTGGCCGACGGGCTGGTGGGCACGCTGGGCGCCGCCGAGCCCCTGGTGCTGCTCGCCGCCTTCTTCCTGCTCACCGTCGTCCTGACCCAGCCCCTCAGCAATGCCGCCGCCGCCCTCCTGGTGCTGCCCATCGGCATTCACGCCGCCGCCGCCGCCGGCGTGGACCCCCGCTCCTTCGCCGTGGCCATCACCATCGGCGCGTCCTGCTCCTTCATCACCCCCTTCGAGCCGGCCTGCCTGCTGGTGTACAGCACCGGCCGCTACAAGTTCCTGGACTTCGTCAAGCTGGGCACGCCTCTCACCCTCATGGCCCTGGTCCTGAGCCTCGTCCTCATCCCCTGGCTCTGGCCGCTGCGCGGCTGAGACCGGGCCCGGAAAAGACGCGGGGCCTGCCCCCGGAGTCCGAGGGCAGGCCCCGCTGAGCACGCTGTGTGCCGCCTATTCGGCGGCGTCGCCGGCGGCGTTGGTGGAGATCACCTTGTAGTAGATGATGGTGCTCCCCTCCTGCCCCGCCAGCGGATCGCGGTAGTTGTCGGCGGTCACGCTGCCGATCTCCTGGAAGGCCTGCGGCCCCGACGTGGAGCGCAGAACCCTGTAGCTGGCCGCCGGGCCATGGGAGGAGTCCACCGCCGGCACCTTCCACTGCAGCACCACGGAGGTCGGATCCAGGCCCACCGCCAGGGTGTCCACAGGCCGCGGCGCGTAGAGAGCCCCGGAGATCACGAAGGAGCCGTCGCTGGTGTCATAGCCCATGACGCCGCGGCTGTCGGAGACGTACACCCGCAGCCGGGCGGTGGAGGCGCTGATGGCCGGCACCGTCCAGGTGTAGCTTGTACCGGTCAGACCGCTGGCCACGTTCTGCCAGGAATCGCCGCCGTTCACGCTGAGCCACAGGCTGTAGGTGGTCGACACCGGGATCACCGGCGGGTTCCAGTTGACGTTCACCGAGGTCCCGGCGATGAGGTACTCGCCGCCATTGGGGGCGACGAGACGGGGCCGGATGGTCCGGACCGTGTCCATGCCCCGGAACCAGGTCTTGTTCCTCACCTCGCCGGTCACCACCACCGGCACATCGTCACCCTCGGGAACCAGGGCCTCGAAGGCCGAGCGGTTGAACTTCAGCACCAGCTCCTGGATCCCGTCGCCGTTGGAGTCCTCGTAGCTCACCGGCGAGGGGTTGGCGAAGAGCTGGCCGAACAGGGACACCGAGGAGATGACCACCTCGGAGGGACTGTAGGCCGGCGGCAGCTGCAGCGCCGCCCGCACCGTCTTGCCGTTGCTGCTCAGGTTCAGGGTGTTGGGCTCCACCAGGACGTAGTCCAGGTCCACCTCGCCCACGTGCAGGAGCACCGGGACGTCCAGCGGGCTGTTGAAGGGATCATTGGACGCGACGGTGAGAACCGCCTCGTGATCGCCGTCGTCCAGGCCGGCGGCGTTGAAGGCCAGGTTGATGTCCTGGAAGCCACCGGCAGGGATGACGCCCGAGGCGGGACTGGCCACCAGCCAGTCCGGCGTCCGGACGAACTCGATGGCCATGGCGTCATGGATGTAGGCCTCGTTGTAGCTGGTGAGCAGGC
>JBFGDW010000093.1:0-11189 GCA_041580435.1 Candidatus Polarisedimenticolia bacterium
CCCCCCCCCCCCCCCCGCCCCCCCCGGCAAGGGAGGCGTTGGCGGCGTTGACAATGGCGTCCACCTCCTGGCGGGTGATGTCCCCCTCCACCAGCTCGATGATGGACGTGCCTATCTTGAATCGGGTGGCCATGGGCGGTTCCGGTGGTCACTCTTCTACAGCGGGGGAGGATCGCTGTCAACCCTGGCCGGGGACGGGATCCAGCCGGCCCGGAAACCTCAGGGATCACGCTTCATCCCGTGATAGGATCCGGCGCCATCGGTCCTCGGGAACCGTCCCCCGAGCGCAGAGGTCGTCCATGCCTGTGCAGCCCGGCCAGATGTTCTCCCAGTGCCGCCTCGTGGAGCAGATCGGCGCGGGGGGTATGGGTGTGGTGTGGAAGGCCCTGGACACCTCCCTCAACCGCTACGTCGCCATCAAGATCCTGCCCGCGAGCCTGACGTCCGACGAGGAGTGGCGGCAGCGCTTCCAGCGCGAGGCCGAGGCGGCCGCCGCCCTGGATCATCCCAACATCGCGGTGATCCACCAGGTGGGAGAGCAGGACGGCCAGCCCTTCATCGTCATGCAGCTCCTGGAGGGTCAGACCCTGCGCCAGATGACCCGGGAGGGGCCCATGCCGGCCAAGCGCTGGCTCAGGATCGCCACCGGCATGGCGGAGGGGCTGGCCCACGCCCACGAGCAGGGAATCATCCACCGGGACCTGAAGCCTGACAACGTGATGATCACCACCGACCGCCAGGTGAAGCTCCTGGACTTCGGCCTGGCCAAGGTGGTGGAGTCCTCCGACCCGGACCTGGCGCCACGCCGCCAGCCCGACACGTCGGAGGCCTGGGACTCGCACCTGACAAGGCTGGGCCAGACCTTCGGCACTCTGTCGTACATGTCGCCCGAGCAGGCCCGGGGCGAGCCCACCGACCAGCGCAGCGACATTTTTTCCCTGGGCATCCTCCTGTACGAGATGGCCACCAGCGGGCTCCCCTTCCGCGGCCAGAGCGAGCAGGAGACAGTGGACGCCATCACCTCCCAGGAGCCACCGCCCCTGGGCGACGGGGCCTGCGAGCTGCCTTCCGAGGCGGAGCGCATCATCCGCAAGGCCCTGGAGAAGGAGCCCGAGCGGCGCTACCAGCACGCCGTGGACCTGGCCACCGACCTGCGCAACCTGCAGCGGGACCTGACCAGCGGGCGGATGCAGGCCTACTCGGGCGCCCGGCCAGCCACGGCGCCGGCCGACGCCCACCGGCCGGTTCGCCGGGTCTGGGCGCTGGCGGGGCTGCTCCTGGTGGTGGTGGCGGCGGCGGTGGGCTATCTCGTCCTGCGGCCCGGGGCGGACCCCGGACCCGCGTCCACGGCCCCTGCCGGGGAACAGCGCAAGATGATCGTGGTGCTTCCCTTCGAGAACCTGGGCCCGGCCGAGGACGCCTACTTCGCGGCCGGGATCACCGAGGAGATCACCAGCCGCCTGGCTGCCGTGGAGGGGCTGGGCGTCATCTCCCGCAAGAGCGCCAGCCAGTACGCAGACACCGGCAAGTCCATCAAGGAGATCGGCGAGGAGCTGGGGGTGGGCTACGTGCTGGAGGGGACGGTCCGCTGGGCCCGCGGCCCTGATGACACCAGCCGGGTGCGGATCACGCCGCAGCTCATCCGGGTGGCCGATGACACCCACCTGTGGTCGGAGGCCTACGACGAGGTCATCGACGACATCTTCCAGGTTCAGTCCCAGATCGCCACGCGGGTCATCGAGAACACCGGCGTGGCGCTGCTGGAGACCCAGCGCCAGGCCCTGGAGTTCGAGCCGACACGCAACATGGACGCCTACCGCGCCTACATGCGGGGCATGGAAAGCTCCCGCAACCCGGACCAGACCCTGGAGAACTTCCAGTTCCAGGTGGCCCAGTTTGCGCGGGCCGTGGAGCTGGATCCTGGTTATGCCCGGGCTTACGTCGCCCTGTCCCGCGCCCACGCCGGGGCCTACCACTTCGGCCTTGATCGCACCGAGCAGCGGCAGGCTCTCTCCCTGGCCGCGGTGGAGCGGGCGCTGGAGCTGGCGCCGGATCAGCCCGAGTCCCACCTGGCCCTGGGCATCCACCGCTACTGGTGCCACAAGGACTACGAGGAGGCCCTGGAGGCGTTCGCCATCGCCCGGCAGGGCATGCCCTCCAGCGCCGAGATCCTCGAGTTCACCGGCTACATCCGCAGGCGCCAGGGACGCTGGGACGAGGCGGTGACCGACCTGGAGGCGTCTCACGCCCTCAACCCAAGGGACTCGTGGCTGGCCGAGGAACTCGGCCTCACCCACTCCTACCTGCGGAGCTACGACCGGTCGCTGTACTTCCTGGATCTCTCCATCTCCCTGCGCCCGGACCAGGCCAACTCCTACCTGGACAAGGCGGAGATCCTGTGGCGGCGGGACGGCGACGCCGCCGGTGCGCGCCAGACCCTGGAGGCCATGCCCGAGACGGACCAGCCCCTGGCGGTGATGCACTGGTTCCTGCAGGAGATCTTCGAGGGCCGCTACGCCGATGCCACCCGCCGGGTGGCGGCGCGTCCGGAGGTGGTTCTCCGGCACTACCGGTTCATCCGGCCCCGGGCGCTCTTCCTGGCCCAGGCCCACGCCCTGGCCGGCGAGCCCGAGCGCGCCCGCCGGGCCTTCCAGGCCGCCCGCCAGACCCTGGAGCGGGAGCTGGCCAGCAACCCGGGCGACTATCGGGTCCACAGCGCCCTGGGGCTGGCCCTGGCAGGGCTGGGGCTCTAGGACGAGGCCGTGGCGGAGGGGCAGCGGGCGGTGGAGGCCTATCCCCTGTCCCGGGACGCTCTCTTTGGCGTCTTCCCCATCACCGACCTGGCGCTGATCTACACCATGGTGGGCGAGCACGACGCCGCCCTGGACCGGATCGAGCACCTGCTGTCCATCCCCTCCCTCATGTCGGTGCGCCTGCTGGAGCTGGACCCCCGCTACGCCCCGCTGCGCTCCCACCCCCGCTTCGTGGAGCTGGCCGCCCGCTTCTGATCTGCTGGGTCGGCCCGCACCCGGTTGGGTCAGGGTGAGGGGCCGGGCCGACAGTGCCGGCGCCTAGAGCTTGGTCAGGCCCTGCACCAGGAAGCGCGCTCCGCAGGCAGGGCACTCGATCTCCGTGCCGGCCATCCCCGCCAGCCTCTCGCCGCAAGCGACGCAGTGCCGCACTGGGACCGCGGGAGCCGGTACCGGGCGCTCGCTGAGGCGGTGCAGGATGGGAACGGAGATGGTCACGGCGGCCAGGAGGATGGCGAGGACACCGGTCAGGCGGACCGGGAGTCCTTCCTCTGGCTCCAGCACGTGCCAGATGAACAGGTTCAGCATGAGTGCCACGGCGGCGGCACTGGCGTAGCCCGACACCCTGACCCAGCGGAACCGCGGGGCCAGCGCGGCCAGGGACAGCAGGCAGGCCAGGGCGGCGGCGGCGCCCACCACGGCCAGCCCCAGGGCGCCCTCGGCGATCCCGTGGCGCCCGGACAGCTTCCAGATGACGATCATCATCAGGATGTAGGCGCCCAGGGACGCCGCCGTGCCCCCATGGGGGACGAAACCCAGGTGCCCCCGCTCCAGGGCGGCGCCGCAGGCCATGACCAGGATGCTCAGCACCGAGGTGCTCAGCGCCGTGACCAGGATCTTCCCCTCCAGGTCGCCGCCACCGCCCAGCAGCAGCACGTACATCCCCACCAGGGCGCTGGCGGCGATGGAGGCGATGAGAGCCTGCAGGGCAATCCTTCTCAAAGAACCCTCCTTCCTTCAGGGCGGCGCTGGCCTCCTCCAGGCGCGATGCCTGCGCCGCCGCTGGGAACTGTCGGGGGCACGCGGGGGCCGCGGAGGGATGGTAGCCGCGCGCAGCCCTCGGGCCGGGCTCACCCGCAAGCTTGACAGAATATTTCGCCTGGCGTAATATTACGCCGCACGTACTATTCCACGAGGCGGAATATGGCCCGAAAGAGCTGGAATGAAGGGTTTTCCGAGCTCGGACGCTTCTCCGAGCCGGCCCTGCTCGTCCTCATCAGCCTGGCCGACGGCCCCAAGCACGGTTACGCCATGATCGAGGACATCCAGGCTGTCAGCGGCGCCAAGCTGGGCCCGGGCACCCTCTATGGCGCCATCTCCCGGCTGGAGTCCCGGGGCCTCATCGAGGCGCTGGCGCCGGAGAACCGCCGTAACCCCTACCGTCTCACCGCCGCCGGCGAGCACTCGCTGCGCCAGCGGCTGCGCAGCCTCGCCGCCGTCGCCCGGGTGGGCGAGCGCAGGCTGGCCGGCGCATGACCTGGCTCCTGCGCCTGTACCCGCGCGGCTGGCGGCGCCGCTACGGGGCCGAGGTGGAGGCCATCGTGGCCTCCCAGCCGGCGTCCTTCCGCATGGTCATGGACCTGCTGGGCGGCGCCATCGATGCCCATCTCAAACCGCAGCCATCCGCCCGCTCACGCCGGGAGAAGGCCGCCGACGATCCTGGAGGACAGCGCATGCTCACCCGACTCAAGGAATGCCGCGAGCCGGCGGTTGATCTCACCGTGAAGGAGTCTCTTCTTGCAGGCGGGATGACCATCGGTGCCGCCCTCATCGTCACCGCCATCCTGTTCATCACCGACAGCCCGATGGCCAAGGCCATCGTCCTGACCATGTTCCCCGGCATCATCATCCTCCCGGTGCAGGCCCGGTACGTGCGCGGGCACTCGTGGATCGCCCAGGCGTTGCTGCTGGGCGGCCCGCTGGTGATCCTCTTCCTCATCGGCCTCGCCGCCGGGCTCGTGACGAGCCGCTGAACCATCGCGGCCGCTTCCTTCACGGGCGCCCCCTCGCGCCCTATATTCTCTCGTGGTCCCTGAACACCGCGGCCCACGGGAGGAGAGAACCCATGCGGACCATCCTCAGCATGCGCCAAATCATCAACGTCCAGACCCTGCTGATCACCGCGCTGGCCGTGATCTCCACCTGGCTCTGCAGCCGGTTCGGGCTGGTGGCGGACTTCCCGCTGACCCTCATCGCCACGGCCGTGGTCTTCCCCATCGTCTTCTCCATCAGCGGGGCCTACAAGCGGCGGGAGGCCACGCTGGACGACTATGGCTCCCTCAAGGCCCACGGCCGCGCCATCTACTTCGCCGTTCGCGACTGGGCCGGAGCCCCCGACCCTGGCGCCGAGAGCCGCGCCCGCGGCCTCATGAAGGATCTGCTCGTCTCCTGCAGGGAGCTCTTCCACGCTCCCGTTTCAGACATGTCCCGGAAGGAAGCCGAGGTCTACCGGGCGTTCTCCCGCCTGTCCCGCTTCGTGCAGGAGCTTCGAGGCATGGGCCTGGCCTCGGGGGAGGTCTCGCGCTGCAACCAGTACCTGAGCAAGATGATCGTGGCCTTCGAGAGCATGAAGCACATCTACCAGTACCGCACGCCCACCACGCTCCGGGCCTACAGCAAGTTCTTCATCTACGTGCTACCGGTGCTGTACGGCCCTTACTTCGTCCACGAGGCCCAGGAATACTCGGCCGGCCTGCTCTACGTCATGCCCGTGCTGTTCAGCGTGATCTTCGTCGGTCTGGACAACATCCAGGATCATCTGGAGAACCCGTTCGACCAGATCGGGGAAGATGACGTCGCCATCAACGCGGAGAAGTTCGCCGAGCGTCTGGCGCTGGACCATCTCCCCGAGTTCTCGGACGCGGACGCCGGTCTCACAGCGCGGGCCTGAGGGATCACCCGGGATCGGCCTGGGATCCACCGGCCCGGGGCAGGCGGAAGGCGGCCATCTCCTTCGCGTTGCGCACCAGCAGCAGATCATCCACCACCACGGGGTGGTTCCAGGTCTTCCCGTCGATGCCGGGAACGCGCGCCAGCTCGCTGAAGCCCGACGGATCGGCCCGCACCAGCGCCAGATCCCCCTGCTCGGCCAGGACCAGAAGCAGGTCCTGGTCGGGAAGCAGGACGAGCTGCCCGGCGCCGTAGCGTCCCCCCTTCCAGGCGCGGCTGCCGTCGTCGAGCCGCACGCACGCCAGGATGTTGCCGTCGAAGCCGTACATGTGGCCCTCGTGGATGACCGAGTCGTTGAAGAACGGCTTCAGCCCCAGGGAGGTCCAGCGCTCCTCCACGTCCCAGGCGCCTGAGGCCAGCGACAGGCCCAGGCGCCGCATGCCGCCGGCGGCGCTGAGGCTGATGAGCACGTCCCCGTCCGGGGTGAGGGCGGGCTGCACGATGGGCCCGCCGGGTCCCGCCGAGGCGCCGGGCCAGGGGTGCTCCCAGAGCACGGTGCCGTCGGCCGGGGCGACCCCCTGGAGCCCGTTCTTGTGGATGTGGAGGATCTGGTCCACGCCCCCCAGCGTGGCGCGGTGGGGAGAGGTGTAGCTCTCGCCACCGTCCTGGCCGACCCAGCGTGGCTCACCGGAGCTGGCCTCGTAGGCCGCCAGCGTGCCCGACACCGCCACGACCACCAGGTCGTCCACGACCTCCGGCGAGCCGGAGAAGCCCCAGTAGGGGGTCTCGGCGCCGGTGTCCGCGGCGGCGTCGCGGGACCAGAGGAGCGATCCATCGCGGGCGTCCAGCGCGTTGAGGATGCCGGTGCCGCCCAGGGCGTAGACCCGTCCCCCGGCCAGCGTCGGCGTCCCCCGCGGGCCCGCTCCGGCATTGGACTCCCAGAAGCGGGCCGCGTTCCGGTGCTGCCAGACCGGCTCACCGGTGGCTGCGGCGTAGCAGGAGATCACCTCCTCCTCGCCCCGCTGCTCCTGCGTGTAGAGGTAGCCTCCGTCCACGGCGAACGAGGACCAGCCGGGGCCCACCGGCCTTTCCCAGAGCCGCACCGGGGGGGTGGCGTCCCAGTCGGTGGCGATGCGCACGCCGGGGACGATGCCGTCGCGCCGCGCCCCCCTGAAGCCGGGCCAGACCGCCGGCTCCAGGTCCCCCGCCGCGACCGAGGCGATGCCCGCCGGCGCGTCGCCGGATCCGGCCAGCAGCCGGTCCTCGGCGGTGGCCGACCACCGCCAGGCAAACTCCGACTCGAAACCGCCGGTGACGCCGCCGGTGCGGACCAGGGCCCAGCCGGCGCAGGCGACCGCGATGGCCGCCGCCATGGTGGCCCAGCGGGGCCAGCCTTCAAGGCTCCGGCTGGCCACCGCCCAGGCGACGAACGCGAGACTCAGCACCGGCACGGCATAGACATAGAAGAGGAACCCCATGCCTCCTGTGGCCACCGATTCGTGCAGCAGCACCCGCTGCGTCAGGACGAGAGCCACAACCATGAGCGCAAGGCCGCCCAGCCGTTCCGGCCACCGCGCCCGGCTCAGGAAGAGCCACCAGAGAACGATTCCCACCCCGCCCAGAAGCCCGCCGAGAACTCCCACGATGAGGGCCTCGGGAAACACAATCGGGACCCCGAACCAGGCGATCCACTGGAGCACGACGATGGCCACGCCGGGCCACAGCCGCAAAGGCTTCCGTCCGTTCGCACCGATGGTCGCATCGTGGCTCATACCGTCCTCTCCCCTTGCGGGCCAGGATCCGGGCCCTGACCCCTCATACGAGAACCGGGGCCCCGGGGTTGCCTTCGTCCCGGGACGGCGTCGTTCCTGGCGGGCATGCCCATGGCGCCTGCGAGCGACGCCGGTCGCTGTTAGACTGTCCGGCGCGGGCCCCGGGGGTTCGCCCATGGAGCGGAGGGCAACACGATGAGCGACTCAAAGATGGCGCAGGAGCTGCGCGGCCGGCTGCAGGGCGAGGTCCTGGGGCCGGCCGACGCCGGATACGACGAGGCTCGCCGGGTCTGGAACGGCATGATCGACCGGCAACCGGCCCTCATCGCCCGCTGCGCGGGGACCGCGGACGTGGCGACGGCCGTGAGGTTCGCGGGCGAGAAGGATCTCCTGGTGGCGGTCCGGGGCGGCGGCCACAACGTCTCGGGCAACGCCACGTGCGACGGCGGCCTGGTCATCGACCTCGGTCCCATGAACACCGTGCAGGTGGACGCCGGCAAGCGCCTCGCCCGGGCAGGAGGCGGCACCCTGTGGCGACAGTACGACGCCCAGACCCAGCGTCACGGCCTGGCCTCTCCAGGCGGCGCCATCTCCTCCACGGGCATCGCCGGGCTGACCCTGGGCGGAGGCTTCGGCTGGATCTCACGCTCCTACGGCCTGGCGTGCGACAACCTGGAAGCGGCGGAGGTGGTGACGGCGGCGGGCCAGGTCCTGACGGCCAGCGCCGGCGAGAACAGCGACCTTTTCTGGGCCCTGCGCGGGGGCGGCGGCAACTTCGGCGTCGTCACCCGGCTGGACTACCGGCTGCAAGAGGTGCAGAACCTGCTGGCCGGCCTTGTGCTCTACCCGCGGAGCAAGGCACGGGATTTCCTGAAGCTGTTCGCCGACTGGACGTCCGGCGCGCCGGATGAAGCCTCGTCCATGGCCGCCTTCCTCAGCACGCCCGATGGCGACCCGGTGGTGGGCGTGTTCGCCGTCTACCACGGCTCCGCCTCGGAGGGAGAGAAGGTGCTGGCCCCCCTGCGGCGGTTTGACACGCCGCTGGTCGACGACATTGGCGTGAAGCCGTACACCGTGGTGCAGCAGGCCTTCGACCCGGGCTTCCCCGCCGGCAGCCGCAACTACTGGAAGGCCACCTACCTCGAGGAGGTGAGCGGGGCGTGCATCGAGGCCCTGGTGGAACAGGCCTCAAAAGCCCCCACGCCCGCCTGCCTGGTGGCCCTGGAGCACATGCTGGGTGGCGCCGTGGCCCGGGTGGGCTCCGGTGAGACCGCCTTCGGCAACCGGGACGCGATCTACAACCTCCTGCTGCTGGGGATGAGCCAGGACCCGGCCGACGACGGCGCCCTCAAGACGTGGGCCCGGGGCGCGTGGAAGGCGGTGGAGCCCTTCTCCACCGGCGGGGTCTACGTCAACTACATGGACCGGGACGAGGCGGATCGGGTGGTCGAGGCCTATGGGTCCGCCCATCTCGGCCGCCTGGCGGAACTGAAGAAGAAGTACGACCCGGACAACCTGTTCCGCATGAACCAGAACATCGCGCCGGCCTGAAGCCGCCCTGGAGCAGGAGCTAAACGCCATCCACCAGCACGGCCTCCGCGGATCACCTCAGGCTTCTGCTCACGGTGCCCTGGCTCAACCCCGGTCCGGCTCCCCTAGCGATGGACGGGCAGTGCCGCGGGAGATGCAGTCCTTGCCCTTTGCCTTGCTGCGGAACAGGCCCCGGTCGGCGAGCATCAGGAGCTGCCTCATGTCCGTGGCGTCGTCGGGGTAGCTGGCCAGGCCGAACGACGCCGTCACGCGGACATTCAATCCCTGCTCCTTGAGGAAGGCCGCCGAGCCGATGGCCTGCTTCATGAGCGTGGTCTTGACCAGTGCCTCGGCGGCGCCCTGCTCCGGCAGGATCACCACGAACTCGTCGCCACCGTAGCGGACGATGCGGTCCTGTGGGCCCAAGACACGGTGAACAGCCTGCGCCACTTCCTTCAGCACGGCTGCCCCGAGGAGGTGCCCGTGGGCATCCACCACGCGCTTGAAATTGTCCATGTCGAAGAAGACGAGAGACAGTCTCTGCCCCGGCGCAGGCGCGCCCTCAGTCCAGCGGCCGAGAAACCGGTGCAGGAAGCGCGTGTTGTGGAAGCCCGAGACATCGTCGGTCAGGCTCTCCCTCTCCAGGCGGCTGTTGGCGTCCTCCAGGAGTGTCCGGTACCGATGCTGCTCGGCCACGCGAAGCCGAAGCTCGAGCTGCGCCATGACCTGCCGTGACAGTGCACGCAGGGCCCGAGCTTGCCCGTCGCTGAGCGTCCGCCGCTCCTGGTCGATCACGCACAGGGTTCCCACGACTTCACCCCTGGCCGTGACCAGGGGCGCACCGGCGTAGAAGCGGATCCGGGGCTCGCCGGTCACCAGGGGATTGTCCGCGAAGCGGTCATCGGCCCTGGCGTCGGGGACGATCATCAGGTCGGTCTGCAGGATGGCGTGGGCGCAGAAGGCGATGTCCCGGCCGGTCTCCTGGACCTCCAGGCCGACCTTAGACTTGAACCACTGCCGGTCCCGGTCCACCAGGCTGACCGCCGAGATGGGTGCGCGGCAGATCTCCGAGGCGAGGTGGGTGATGTCGTCGTACGCGGCTTCGGGCAGCGTGTCGAGGATCTCGTACCTGCGGAGGGCGAGAAGCCGCTCCCGCTCGTTCTCTGGCAGTCCAGCCCTCAATGCACTCCTCGCTTCCTGGTTGGCCGGAGCTCGACGCCGCCGCCACCGGCATGGCTCGGAGGCGTGCCCGCGGGTCTCCAGGATACAGAGCCGGCGGCGCCCGGAAAAGTCACATCTCATCTGCAAGGGAATGCCGGCAGGACCGGCCGCCGCACCGGCTCTCGCGCTATAGTGGGCGCTCACCGCCCGGACCGATGCCGGGGAAAGGGTCTGAATGCTCGGCGAGAGGATCGCGCACTTCGAGATCACAGGGAAGCTCGGCGAGGGTGGGATGGGCCAGGTCTTCCGGGCCCGTGACACCCGGCTGAACCGCGACGTGGCCCTCAAGGTGCTGCCCGAGGCCTTCGCCCGGGACCAGGAGCGGATGGCCCGCTTCACCCGCGAGGCCCAGATGCTGGCCGCCCTCAATCATCCCGGCATCGCGGCCATCTACGGGGTCGAGCACGACGGGCCGCGCCGCGCCCTGGTCATGGAGCTGGTGGAGGGAGAGACGCTGCAGGACCGCATCTCCCGCGGTGCCGTGCCGCCGGAGGAGTGCGCGCGCATCGGCATGGAGATCGCAACCGCCCTGGAGGCGGCTCACGCTAAGGGCATCGTGCACCGCGATCTGAAGCCGGCCAATGTCATGCTCACGCCCGGCGGCGGCGTGAAGGTGCTTGACTTCGGCCTCGCCAAGGCCGCGGCGGCCGAGCCCACCGGCGACCCGGAGCTGTCCCCCACCCTGACCTCGGCCGGGACCCAGGCCGGCATCGTGCTCGGCACCGCGGCCTACATGAGCCCCGAGCAGGCCCGGGGGCTTCCGGTGGACAGGCGCAGCGATATCTGGGCCTTCGGCGTGGTCCTCTACGAGATGCTCACCGGCGGCAGGGCGTTCGAGGGGGACAGCATCGCCGACACCATGGCCTCGGTGCTGAAGCTGGAGCCCGACCTGGGCAGGCTGCCGCCCTCCACACCGGCCGGCATGCGCCGGCTTCTCAGGCGCTGCCTGCGCAAGGACCCGGATCGG
>JBFGDW010000094.1:0-11154 GCA_041580435.1 Candidatus Polarisedimenticolia bacterium
CCCCGGCGCGGCCTGGTCTCCCGGCCCGGCCTGGAGGAGATCCGCGCCTACCGCCGTCACGTGGACGCGCGCCTGCTGGAGTGGCTGGACGGCCGCGGCAAGCTGGACGGCCCGGCGGGCGAGGTGCTGGAGCTGGGCCTCCAGCACGAGCAGCAGCACCAGGAGTTGATCCTGACTGACATCAAGCACATGCTCTCGTGCAATCCCCAGCTGCACCCGGCCTACCACCGCCCGCCCGCCGCCACCGCCGCCGATCCAGGCCCCCTGCGCTGGCACCTGGAGGAGGGGGGCGCACGGCGGCTGGGCCACGACGGGGAGGTCTTCTCTTTCGACAACGAACGGCCGCGCCACGAGGTCCTGGTGGGGGCGTTCCAGCTGGCGTCCCGGCCCATCACCTGCGGCGAGTACCTGGAGTTCATGGCCGACGGCGGCTACCGCCGGCCGGAGCTGTGGCTGGCCGACGGCTGGGCCGAGGCCCGGAAGCACGAGTGGGAGGCTCCCCTCTACTGGGAGAAGGGGGAGCACGGCTGGTCCCTGTTCACCCTGGGAGGGCTGCGGCCGGTGCGGGTGGCCGAGCCCGTGACCCACGTCAGCTACTACGAGGCCGATGCCTTCGCCCGCTGGGCCGGCGCCCGCCTCCCCACCGAGGCGGAGTGGGAGGCCGTCGCCGCCGGCAGGGAGGTGGCCGGCAACTTCGTGGAGTCGGGACGGCTCCACCCCCACTCCGCGGCGCTGACAGCCGACGGCGCACCGGCGCAGCTGTTCGGCGACGTGTGGGAGTGGACGGCGAGCCCCTACGTTCCCTACCCGGGCTACCGGCCCCTGGCCGGATCTCTGGGCGAGTACAACGGCAAGTTCATGGTGAACCAGATGGTTCTGCGGGGCGGCTCCTGCGCCTCCCCCCGCTCCCACCTCCGGGCCACGTACCGGAACTTCTTCTACCCCCACATGCGCTGGCAGTTCACCGGCATCCGCCTGGCCCGGGACGGCCGCCGGCCCTAGGCTCCTCCCGTGGTAGAATGGCCCGTTCTCGGAGGATGAGCGTGGCCAAGCGAATCTATGTGGGAAACCTGCCCTTCAAGGTGACGGAGGACGAGATCCGGGCGCTGTTCAGCCGCCACGGAGACGTCCACTCGGTGGACATCATCACCGATCGGGAGTCGGGACGTCCGCGGGGCTTCGGCTTCGTGGAGATGGACGACGACGCGGCCCAGGCGGCCATCGGCGCGCTGGATGGCGCCGAGATGGGCGGCCGCAACCTGCGGGTCAACGAGGCCAAGCAGCGCCGCCCCTGACACCCACCCGCCGCGGCCGGGGCGCTAAGATGGGGGTCTCATGCCCAGCGCCCTGCTCGACACCCTCAACGAGGCTCAGCGGGAGGCGGTGACCGCCCCCGATGGGCCGCTCCTCATTCTCGCCGGAGCCGGCTCGGGCAAGACCCGGGTCATCACCCACCGCATCGCCCACCTGATCCAGGAGCGCCAGGTGGCGCCCTTCTCCATCGTGGCGGTGACCTTCACCAACAAGGCCGCCCGGGAGATGATGGACCGCATCGCGGCGCTCCTGGGTCTGGGCGACGGCGTGACGCCCTGGGCGCCCGGCGCGCCACGCCTGGGGACCTTCCACGGGTTCTGCCTGCGGCTCCTGCGCACCGAGGCCGAGCGGCTGGGTTACGCGCCCGGGTTCGTGGTCTACGACACGGACGATTCCAAGGGCGTCATCAAGGAGTGCCTGCGGGAGCTGCAGCTGGACGACAAGATGTATCCCCCCTCCCAGGTGCTCTCCCGCATGGGGGACGCCAAGGACCGGATGCTGTCACCGGCGAAGTTCCTGGAGCAGGCCGGCGACCACCACACCGAGGTCCTGGGGCAGATCTACACCCGCTACCAGCAGCGCCTGCGCCAGGCCAACGCCATGGACTTCGACGACCTCATCTACAGGACCCTGGAGCTGTTCCGGGACCACCCGGAGCGGCGCCGCTTTCACGCCGGCCACGTCCATCACCTCCTGGTGGACGAGTTCCAGGACACCAACGCCTCCCAGTACCGCCTGGTGCGGGACCTGGCCTCGGAACACGGCAACGTCATGGTGGTGGGCGACGAGGACCAGTCCATCTACCGCTTCCGGGGCGCCGACATCACCAACATCCTGAACTTCCAGAAGGACTTTACGGGAGCCCACCTGGTGCGCCTGGAGCGCAACTACCGCTCCACCCGGCGCATCCTGGCCGCCGCCAGCGCCGTGGTGGCCCACAACTCCGAGCGCATCGGCAAGACCCTGTTCACCGAGAACGACGACGGGGAGCCCCTCACGGTCTACCGGGCCGGCACCGAGCGGGACGAGGCCCACTGGGTGGTGGAGCGCATCCGCCGCGGCCGGGACCAGGACGACATCGCCCTGGAGGACCAGGCGGTGCTCTACCGGGCCAACTTCCAGTCCCGCCCCATCGAGGAGACCCTCACCCGCTCGGGGATCCCCTACACCATCTTCGGCTCGGTGCGGTTCTACGAGCGGCGGGAGGTCAAGGACCTGCTGTCTTACCTGCGCCTGCTCACCAACCCCGACGACGACGTGGCGCTGCTGCGGATCATCAACGTGCCCACCCGGGGGATTGGCCGTGGAACCCTCGACGAGATCGAGAAGGTGCGCCGGGAGCAGGGCCAGTCGCTGCTTGCGGCGGCGCGCCTGGCCGTGACCGAGAAGCTCCTGTCCCCCCGGGCCCACTCCGCCCTGGTCCGGTTCCTGGATCTCCTGGACGAGCTGGCCGCCGGCATGAAGGGCCAGCCCATGCGGCGCCTCATGGAGGACGTCATGAACCGCACCGGCTACCTGGAGTACCTGGAGAAGGCCGAGCCGGTGAGCTTCGAGGGGCGGGTGGAGAACCTGGAGGAGCTGGCGGTGGCCGCCGACGAGTCCGAGAAGGAAGGGTCCGATCTGCAGGCCTTCCTGGACCGGACGGCGCTGACGGCGGCGGTGGAGTCGGAGCAGGGAGAGGGGGGCGTGGCCCTCATGACCCTGCACTGCGCCAAGGGGCTGGAGTTCCCGGTGGTGTACGTGGTGGGCATGGAGGAGCGGCTGTTCCCCCACGCCCGCTCCGCCGACACCGCCTCGGGCCTGGAGGAGGAGCGCCGGCTCTTCTACGTGGGGATCACCCGGGCCATGCGGCGCCTCTCCCTGACCCACGCCACCATGCGATCGATCTACGGCCGTATGCAGCTCAGCGAGCCGTCACGCTTCCTGGCCGAGATCCCCCCGGACCTGGTGCAGCAGGAGGAGGGGGATCTGGACGCCTACGCGTCGCTGTTCCAGCGTCCTGCCCGTCCGGCTGGCGCAAGGCGAGCCCGGCGCGGCGCCGGCGACGAGGCCTGGGGCGAGGCGGCGGCGCCGTCCCGCCTGGGCCGCCGGCGGCCCGCGGCCGCAGCCGGCCCGGTCCTCTCCCGCGGCGCCGGGCGCGGCGGCGAGGTGACGGTGGAGTACGACGCCGACGGCCTGCCCCCCGACGAGGGGGACGCCGCCCTCAGGGTGGGGATGCAGGTGACCCATCCCAAGTTCGGGCGGGGCACCATCCTCAGCCGCGAGGGGTCAGGCAGCCGGATGAAGGTGACCGTCTCCTTCCCCGGCCTGGGGCGCAAGAAGTTCGTGGCCGCCTACGCCGGCCTGCGCGTGGCGACCTAGCCGGCGCCGGCGGAGCGACGCCTGGAGGATCCGATCATGAGCCGAACCCCGTCCAGCCGCCCTGGTGGGCTGCCCCCCGCCGAGCCCCATCCCGCCGCCGCCCTGGTCACCGCCCAGGACGGCGCCGTGGTCAGCCGCACCCTCCTCAAGCGGGACAGCGGGAGCGTCACCCTGTTTGCCTTCGCCGCCGGCCAGGGGCTCAGCGAGCACACCGCCCCCTTCGACGCCCTGGTCCAGGTCCTGGAGGGGGAGGCCGCCGTCACCATCGCGGGCCGGCGGCACCAGGTGAAGGCGGGCGAGGTGATCCTCATGCCGGCGGGCCAGCCTCACGCCCTGGCGGCGGAGCGGCCGTTCAAGATGCTGCTGACCATGCTGCGGGCCTGAGGCCCGCGCCGGATCACTCCTGGGTTCTCGTCAGGGGACCGGGTTGAGGGTGAGGGGCCCGAAGGTGGAGGGAACCAGCTCCAGCCCGGGCTTGTAGACCTGCACGTTGAACGGCTGCAGGGTCAGACCTCCGCCGGCGGCAGCCCCGGGGAGGATCTCGAAGCGCAGCGTGCACAGCTCGCCGGCGCCGCTCACGGGGTCGGTGGGGCCCGGGGAGAGGATGGCGATCCCCACCGTCACCACGCCCGGATTGGTGGGGTCGGTGCCGGTGAGGAAGCTCACGTTGCCGCCGTTGGACGACAGAAACGATCCCACCATTCCGTCCACGAATTCCGTGCGCGCCGGGTCATAGCGGATCCGGAACGGCGTGCTCACCACGCTGTCAGCGTCCATGATTGTGACGGTGAGGGAGACGATGCTCCCCTCGGCCGGCGTGGGATCCGACGGGACCATGCTCAGGAGAACGGTCCCCGTGCCGCCCCCGCCGATGATCTGGATCTTCGTGTCGCCGCTGCACGCGGGAAGCAGCAGGACGAGACAGGCCAGGCCGGTGAGGGCGGCGATGCGCATGCCTGCAGCATAACCCATCGCCGGGCTCACGGCAGGAAGAGGACCGGGCAGCGCCCCCCCCGCGGGAGGAAGCCGAGGCGGCGCGCCAGGTGCTGGGAGACCGGGTCAGCGGCGTTCCACCACGCTCGCAGGCGTCGTTTCCCAGGCCCACCCGCGTTCGGCGTCAGAGCATCATCTCGCAGATGTAGGCCGTGGCCACGCCCAGATAGTTCCCCAGGCCGTAGCCCAGGAGCGCCAGCATGATGGAGACCGGCACCAGGTCCTCACGGTGGTAGCCGGCGGCCACCGGCGCCGACGCGGCACCGCCCACCGCCGCCACGCTGGCCACCGCCGCCATGCTCACGTCCACGCGGAACAGCCGTGCCCCCAGGATGATGAAGAGGAAGTGAACGAAGATGCACAGGGCGCCCGCCACCAGGAACCAGTAGGCGCTTTGCATCTCGTAGAGATTGGCGCTGGCGCCGATCATGGTCATGTAGATGTAGACGAAGGTCATGGAGACCGCCTCGCTGCCGGGCACATTGCGCAGGGGCGTGGCCGACAGGATCACCCCGAAGGTGGTGACCAGCAGGATGGTCCAGGTCCCGGCGGTGAGGACGGGCTTGACCTCGGGCAGCAGCGGCGCCACGAGCTTGGCCAGCAGCATGGCGGCGAACCCGAACCCCAGCAGGGTCAGGATGTCCCGGAAGTGGACCTCCCTGGACTTCCGCTCCACCTGGCCCACGCTGGCGGCGATGGCGCGCATCTGCTCCTCGGAGACGCGGCTGAAGCGGTTGAACGCGGCAGCCCATCTTTTGCACGACAGGATGATGGGGAAGTACACCAGGTAGACCAGATTGTCCACCACCACCACCACCCCCACCATCTCCGACGGCGTCTGGAGCGCCTCGGCCACGGCGGCCAGGTTGCCGGTGCCGCCGATCCAGCTTCCGGCCAGGGCTCCGAACCCCGAGTAGGCGTCCGGCGGCAGGTCACTTCTGAAGATGAAGAACGCCACCGCCGCGCCCACCACGATGCCGATGGCGCCCAGCACCAGCACCCCGGCGCCGCGCCAGGCCACCTTCACCGCGTGGCGGATGTTGATGTCCAGGAGCATGATGACGATGAACAGCGGCACGGCGAACGCCTTGAACTCGCTGTAGACCGGCGACTCCCGCGGGATGATGCCGGTGTTGCTCAGGGCGATGGGCGTCAGGAAGATCCAGATGATGGCAGGCAGGAAGTCAAAGACCTTCCAGCGGGTGGTCCGCTCCAGCCACAGGAAGAAGACCGGGATCATCAGGATCACCGCCAGGACCCCGATGGTGTCGCTGAACAAGGGCTCGCCGCTCATGCCGCCTCCACGCGCGCCTGGCGCCCGGCGACCCTAGCACGGGGGGCGCAAGAGCTTCCATCGGCGCCTCAATGACCTCCGGACCCTGTGGTAGCATGCGGCCTCGTTCGCCGCCCGCTCTTGCGTCCCGAGCGACTCACGATTCACGCGGTCGAGGAGAACGGCTTGAGCGCCCCGCGAGCCCTCCGATCACTGGTGTTCGCGGCCCTGCGGCTGCCCGGGGTCAACCAGGCAGGGAAGGCGCTCCTGCGCCGCGGCATCCCGGTGCCCCCCCACCGGCTGCCGTTCGTCTTCCCCGCCGCGGGCACCCTGCCCATCGCGCTGCCCGGCGGCCGCACCTTTCTGATGCAGTCGGACGGCTCGGACACCATCGCCTCCCGGGCCTACTTCGGCGGCGCCGCCGCCTTCGAGCCCGAGACGGTGGCCGTCTTCCTGGAGGCGGCGTCCCGGGCCACCTGCTTCCTGGACGTGGGCGCCAACACGGGCATCTACTCCCTCATGGCCGCCGCCGTGGGGGCTTCCCGGGAGATCCACGCCTTCGAGCCGCTGCCGGCGCTGTGCGCCAGGCTGGAGGACAACGCGCGTCTCAACGGCTTCACCGCCATCCGGGCCAACGCCACGGCCGTGGGGGCGGCCGACGGCGAGATCGAGGTGCACATTCCCCAGGGCATCGCCCTGCCCACCGGCGGCTCCACCCTTCCCGGCCGCTACCAGGCTGGCCGCGGCCGCGGCGTGACCAGCTTCCGGCGCCCGCTGCGGCGCCTGGACACCTACGTGCGGGAGCAGGAGCTGACGCGCGTCGATCTCATCAAGATCGACACCGAGGCCACCGAGCACCTGGTGCTGGAGGGGGCGTTCCGGACACTGGACGAGCACCAGCCCCTGGTCATCTGCGAGGTGGTGGACCGGCAGGCCTGCGCCCAGGTGCAGCGCGTTCTGTCCCGGCACCCCGCCTACGACCTGTTCCACATCACCGCCGGCGGCCTGGAGCGGCGCCGGGAGCTCCAGGTCGATCCCACCCTCCGGTGGATGAACTACCTGTTCGTGCCGCGGTCGCGCTCGGACGAGGTGAAGCCTCTGGCGGCAGCGCTTCAGCGCGGCGGCCAGGCGGGCGGGTCGGTGGGCTCCCGGGGTGGGACGTCCGAGTAGGCGACCTGCGGGTCGGGCGTGGGCTCCGGCGCCTCGGCCTGGTGCCGGCGGGCCGCCGGGTGGCGCGGGTAGAAGATCTCCTCCGCCGGCCGGCGGCCCATCATGAGGATCACGCAGGGGCCGTCCCCCGCCCCCACGAAGACGTGGCTCGTCCCCGGCGGGCAGTGGACGAAGTCCCACGCCTCCAGCTCGCGCTCCTCGCCATTGGCCAGCAGCAGGCACCGGCCCGACAGGACCAGGAAGTCCTCCTGGGCGCTCTCCCGGTGGTACCGGCACGCCGGCCTGCCCGGCTCCAGGACCGCCAGATGGATGCCCATCTCCGGGAACCGCTCCTCCCGCTCGAACTTGCAGTGCAGGCCAAACAGGGGGTGGCTGAACCACCGCGCCTCCCGGACGTTGACCACGTACCAGCCGTCCCGCTCCTCCAGCATGTGCTCCTCCTTCCCGTGCCCCCGCGGCCATTCTGCCACGGCCCGGGGCGGCCCTGGGGAGCGGGCCGTCCGGAGGACTGGGCTCCATTCTTCCTTGCCGGGCTGCGGTGATGGGAGTAGGCTTCCACAATCCCTGCAGGAGGAGGCCCACCGTGTCCCACTCCGCCGCCAGTCTCTCGCTCAGACGCCTGTCCCGGGCCGTTGTCGCCGCCGTCCTCACTGCCGGAGCCTGGCCGGTGGCGGCGGTTGCACCCGAAGCCACGGCCGCCACGGCCCGGTCCGGCCCGCGGGAACCGGCGGCCGTCCCCTCTCCCCCCGCCGGGCCGCTGTCCTCGCGCTACCCCGACGGCTGGTGTGGCACCCGCCCCGACACCCCAGCCCGGGTGGTGGCGCGCCACCGGGAGAACGTCGCCCGGCGCCAGGCCCTCGCCGCCGAGGGGGCGGCCACCGAGGCCATCCTGGCCGACCGCCTGCAGAACGACATCATCATCCTGGACGACGATGGCAGCCTGGTGGTGGGCAACGTCACCGACTCCATCGCCATCGCCAACCGGGCCCTGGCCCTGGTGGGCGATCGTTTCGACTTCCTCACCATCCTGGTGGCCTCCACCTTTCCCGGGGACGTGGAGCCCGAGGCCGGCTTCGCCTTCGCCCTGAACGTCAACCAGAACATCCTGGGGATCAACAGCGGCCCCGGCTCGGATCCCACCACCCCCTTCCTGCGCGCCCTGCTCAACATGAACGATCTCGACGAGTACCCCTCGGGCCCCGATGCCATCGTGAGCGGGTTTCTGGTGGCCACCGGCACCGAGATCCTGGGCCAGGAGGCGGGCCACGCCGTCGGCAGCTTCGTCTACGCCGAGCCGGCGGACATCCAGGGGCGGTCCGAGGCCCACTGGTCGTTCTACCTGCAGAGCTACGGCTCGGTCATGGAGGGGAACCAGTGGACCGACAACGGCGACGGCACCTTCACCACCGCGCCGGAGGGAGCCCAGTTCAACGGCTACAGCCAGCTGGACGAGTACATCTGGGGTTTTCGCTCGGCCGATGAGCTCACCGATCCCATCTGGGTGATCACCAACCCGTCCATCGGGCTTGCGGACTCCACCTTCCCCTCCCCCAACGTGACCACCTCGGGGACGCGGGTGGAGATCCAGCCCGCGGACATCGTGGGCTACAACGGGGGCCGCGACCCCGCCTCGCCGGCGGCCCCCCGGGACTATTCCATGGCCTTCATCCTGGTGGTCCCCGCCGGGACCGACCCTTCCGCCCAGGACATGGCCACCATGCAGCAGTTCCGGTCGTCCTGGGAGAGCTTCTTCCAGACCCAGACCAGCAACCGCGGGCGCATGCACACCGGCCTGTCCGACACCATTCCCGTCTCGGCGGCCTTCCGGGCGGCGCCCCGGGTGGGCGCCCCGCCCCTGTCGGTGAGCTTCCAGAGCTTCGAGCACGGCGACGTCACCAGCCGGCTGTGGGACTTCGGCGACGGCAACACCTCCACGGCGCTGAATCCCAGCCACGTGTACACCGCCCCCGGCGACTACACCGTGAGCCTCACGGTGCAGGGGCCGGGAGGACCCGTCACCACCACCGAGACCGCCTTCGTCATCGTGGATGACTTCGTGCCCATCTTCGCCGATGACTTCGAGGTCAACCGGGGGTGGATCGTGGGCCTGCCCAACGACGCCACCACCGGCAACTGGGAGCGCGCGGCCCCCCAGGCCACCAGCAACGGCGGCCAGCCGGTGCAGCCGGGCTTCCAGCACACCCCCGGCGGCTCCCTGGCCATGGTCACCGGCGCCGCCGCCGGCGCCAGCGTGGGCGCCTTCGACGTGGATAACGGCAGCACGACCCTCTGGTCGCCGGTCATCGACACCTTCCCCTACGGGCGCCTGCACCTGAGCTATGCCCGCTGGTACTCCAACAACAAGGGGTCGGGGGCCGGAGGGGACGTGTTCGTGGTGCAGATCTCCGACGACGGCGGCCTGTCGTGGACCGACCTGGAGCGGCCCGGCGAGTCCATGCTCATCTACCGCACCCCCCAGTTCGCCCTGGACCCGCTCATCCCGCCCACCACCCAGTTCCGCATGCGCTTTATCGCCTCGGACCTGGGGCCCGGCTCCCTGGTGGAGGCGGTGCTGGACGACGTCCTGCTCCAGGGCGTGCTTCTCCCCGACACCGACGCCGACGGCCTGCCCGACTCGCGGGACAACTGTCCCGCCACCGTCAACCCGGGGCAAGAGGACACGGACCTCGACGGCGCTGGCGACGCCTGCGACTGCGCCCCCGCCGACGCCACGGCCCAGGCCGTCCCGGTGGAGGTGGCCGGCGTCATGCTGGAGGAGACCGCCGGCACCGTCTCGGTGTCATGGAACGAGCAGGCCGCAGCCACCGGCAGCGGCACCGTCTACGACGTGGTCCGGGCCGTCCTCTCCCAGGTCCGGCAGAGCGGCGGCTACCTCACCGCCACCTGCCTGGCCTCGGGGACCTCGCCGCCGCCGGTGGTGGACGCCAGCGCCGGCCCGGCCGTGGGCGACGTCGTGGGGTACCTGGTGCGGGCGCGCAACGCCTGCGCCACGGCGACCTTCGGCGACGGGACGCCCCTCCCCGACCCCCGGGATGCCCTGGACGCCGGCGCCGTCTGCCCGTGATGCGAGCCCGGGCCGGGCCTGCAAGCGAGCGCTGTTGTATCCTGCCTCACCGGCGGGATCCCTGCGCCCGCTCCACCAAGGAGACTGATTCATGGCCAGTGCGAGCTGCTGCGAGTGTGAAGCCGCCCTCACCCTGGACGAGGGCACCATCAAGGGGGAGATCCTCCAGTGCGCCGAGTGCGGCGTCGAGCTGGAGGTGGTGGCGGTGGACCCGCTGAAGCTGGAGCTCGCCCCGCAGGAAGAAGAGGACTGGGGGGAGTAGGCCGGTGCGCATCGGTGTGCTGGCCTCCCGCATCCGGGTGGAGGAGAAGCTCCTGCTGACGGAGCTGGCCCGGCGGGACGTGCCCCACGACCTCATCGACGACCGCACCCTGGTGCTGGAGCTGGGAAGACGCGACTTCTCCGCCTACGACGTGGTGGTGGAGCGGTGCATCAACCATAGCCGTGCCCTGGCCGCCCTGGGCATCCTGGAGGATCAGGGCGTCCTGTGCGTCAACTCCGCCCACGTGGCCAACGTCTGCGGCAACAAGCTGCTCACCAGCCAGGCCCTGTTCCGGGACGGGGTCCCCAGCCCGCGGGTCAAGGTGGCCTTCACCCCCGACTCGGCCCTGGCGGCCATCGAGGAGCTGGGTTACCCCGTCATCCTCAAGCCGGCGGTGGGCTCCTGGGGTCGGCTCCTGTCCAAGGTCAACGACCGGGAGGCGGCCGAGGCGATCCTGGAGCACAAGGAGATCCTGGGGACCTACCATCACAGCGTCTTCTACATCCAGGAGTTCATCCGGAAGCCCAGGCGCGACATCCGGGCCTTCGTGGTGGGCGGCGAGACGGTGGCCGCCATCTACCGCACCTCCGAGCACTGGATCACCAATACCGCCCGCGGCGGCGTTGCCAGCAACTGCCCGGTGAGCGAGGAAATCGCGGACATCTCGCTGCGCGCCGCGCGCGCGGTGGGCGGCGG
>JBFGDW010000095.1:0-11132 GCA_041580435.1 Candidatus Polarisedimenticolia bacterium
GCCCTATCGCAGATGGTTCTGCTGTTTCCGGGCAGAGGTGAACAGTTCGCACGATCGTTGAGTTGTTAGGAGTTTACGGAGCACGCAATGCCCGCCTCCGAGGTTTCGATCACGCCGCCCTGCGCACCACCCACTCCTGTCCCCTGAGGGGGACGCGCTGGATGATCTGTACCTGATCGTAGCGTGCCCCCGCTACCATCCCCACAGATGAATCTCCCGGCTGCGGCAGGACCGTGGCCGGGATTTTTCGTATGGCGATGTCGAAGCGCCTCCAGGCGATGGGGTCAGGCCGCCTCAAACCTGGCCGTGCGGACCATGCGCGCCCTTCTGATCGCCGGATGAAGACAGCCCATGGTCCGCATCTTCCCGGTGCTCACGCGCCCTCCCGGATCACGCCCGCGGCTTTCGGAAGGGACGCCTGCACCCGTTCAAACGGTGCGGATCCTGATGGCGGCCGCGAGCAACTGCACATGCCATCGGCCCCGCAAGATCGGCCGGGCGCACGCCAGGGGCGGTGGATGGGGCATATCACCCAGGGGAGCGACTGAGCCTGGGTATGAGATCCGCCGCGTGAGCGCGAAAAGCCCCTGCCGTCTCAGCAATCCTGAAGGCCGGCGTGGGACCGAGGCGGACGCTCTTCAGGAAAGCGACCAGCGCGCGGTGATCGTGTCGTTTCAATCACGGCGCCTGACTGGATCTTCACCAGGACGTCCCGCGCAAAACCCGTTGCACCTTACTCGAATTCTGTTAGGCTAGCGGCAACGTGATGAACCCCGGCCAGTCTTTTTCATGGGCGTGCCCTCTCCACCAACATCAATGAGCCTGTCCGGCTCTGACCGCGTCGGAATCATCACCTCCGATCTGGCCGGCGTCATCCACTCCGCCAATGACCGGTTCCTTAGCATGGTCGGCTACGACCGGGGCGACCTGCCGCTGCGCTCCGACAACATGACGCCGCCCGAGTGGCGGCCGCTGGATCTGGCTCACGCGCAGGAACTGCAGAGGACGGGGGTCAGCGCCGAGTGGGAGAAGGAGTATTTGCACAAGGATGGCACGAGAATACCCGTGCGCATTGCGGTCTCCCCGCTGGAAGGCAGCCGAGATCAGTGCGTGTGCATCATTCAGCGCCTGGAAACGACCCGCGATGCACAAGGCACGCTACGCGGAAACGAACACTACTTTCGCGGCCTCTTCGAGCAGATTCCCCTCATGTACTTCAAGATGAACCATGACGGCGACGTGCTGGCGGTGAACAGCTACGGTGCCGCCGAGCTGGGCTACCGGCCGGCCGAGCTCATCGGCAAGCCCGTCCTGGATGTCTTCCATCCTGAGGATCGAGCCACCGTCCTGTCCCAGTTCAAGCTGCTGCTCGAGAAGCCGGGCAAGGTGGCGCGCTGGGAGTTCCGCAAGATGCGCAAGGATGGCTCGGTTCTCTGGGTGCGCGAGCTGGCGCGGGCGGTGGGGGAGCCCTGCGGCGACCTGGCCGTCCTGGTGGCCTGCCATGACATCACGACGGAACGGGAGGCCAAGGACCTGCTTCAGAGCCACCATGACCGACTGAAGGTGCTGACGGGGCGACTGGCCCGCGCCGAGGAGAACGAGCGACAGCGCATCTCCGCCCATCTGCATGACGTGCTGGGGCAGAAGCTGGCCATGCTCAAGGTGAAGCTGGGCATGCTGAGGGCGCAGCCCGATGCACGCAATGTGGCCGGCAGCCTGAAGAAGATGGAGGTGGAGATCGACGATCTCATTGCGGGGACGCGCTCGCTGACCTTCGAGCTGAGCTCGCCCATCCTGCGGGAGCTGGGTCTGGGGCCGGCCCTGCGCGCCCTGTGTCAGCAGAAAGAGCTCATCACCGGGATCCAGTTCGCCTTCGACGGGAGCACCCGGACGGAGCTCCAGAACGAGCCGCGCATGATCGTCTACCGCATGGTGAGCGAGCTGATGTTCAACGCCATCAAGCACGCGCAGTGCAAGAGGGTGACTGTCAGCCTGCTGGAGGATGGCGGGCGCCTACGAATCCTGGTGGCGGATGATGGCGTGGGCTTCGACCCCGGCGCCATCGCCGAGCCGGGAGGTCTGAGCACTGGATTCGGGCTGTTCAACGTGCGCGAGCAGCTGGAGCAACTCAGCGGAAGCCTGCACCTGGACTCTAGGCCGGGGGGTGGGACCAGGGCCACGGTGACCATACCCTTCCAGGAGGCCAGGTGACGACGCGCATCCTGCTGGTGGATGACCACGAGATCGTGCTGGACGGCATGCGCTCGGTCCTCAATGAAGACAGCGACCTGGAAGTGGTGGGGCAGGCCAAGGACGGCCAGGAGGCCACCGCCGCCGCGGCGGCTTTGGATCCCGATGTGCTGGTCATGGACATCAGCATGCCCGGCATGAACGGCATCGACGCCATCCGCTCCATCCTGAGCGAGAAACACGTGGCGATCCTCTGCCTCTCCATGCATTCGGAGCGGAGCTTCGTGGAGGCGGCCGTCGCCGCCGGGGCGTCCGGCTACCTGCTGAAGGACTCGGCCATGGAGGAGCTGACGCGGGCCATCAAGTCGGTGGCTCGCGGTGAGGTGTACCTGAGCCCCGCCATAGCCGGCTCTGTTGTCCGGATCCACCGCGAGAACGGTTGTGCCCAGCCGACGAGGACCGCGATCACCGCGCGCGAACGGGAGGTCCTGAAGCTGCTGGCCGAGGGCAAGGCCACCAAGGAGATCGCAGCCATCCTGGGCGTGAGCCCCAAGACCGTGGGCACGCATCGGGAGCGACTCATGGCCAAGCTCCGCATCAACAGCGTCGCGGGGTTGACGAAGTACGCCATCCGCAAGGGGATCACGACGCTGGAGCCGTGAGGGGAAGGAGCCTGCTCACCAGCGGTGAGTGCACGCCAGGCAGTGCCACGTCCGCGGGGACCGCAGCAGGCGCGCCAGCAGCCCCCTCCGCTCGCCCACCGGCTCGGGCGAGCGGGTGATGCAGGCGGAGCCGCAGCGGGGGCAGGCCGCGGCGGGGGCGCCGCCGGCCATGGAGGGCGCGGCCTCGCTGCTCACGGCTGCGTCGCCGCTGCCGGCGCGTGTCGCATCGTCCCCCTCGATGGGCCTCTCATCCTCGCCGACGAACTCCAGATCCTCGTCGTCGGGCAGGGGGACCGGGTCGTGGAGGGCCTGCTCCAGGACCAGGGCGGCGTCGGCCGCCAGGTGCTCGGGGACATAGAGGTCCTCGGCCGGCGCGCCGGGGGTGAGCATGCGGCCGGTCTTGCCGGCCTGCTGGGTGACGCTGGGGATGCCAGCCGACTCCAGCGCCGCCCGGGCCAGCCGCAGGGCGTGGGCATCAAGCGGAGTCTCGAGCCGGCTCCACGCCAGCCGTCCGCGCTCCGCCTCCGGTGGCGGGCCGGCGGCCAGCTCGGCGCCGCAGTCGGAGCAGCGCAGGATCTCGTCCCGGAACTCGCCGGCCCGGCCCGTTTCGGCCAGGTGGACGCAGTCGGCGTTGGGGCAGTGCTTCACGGCATTCCAGTCTAGCCCAGCCGCCCTTGACAGCGGATCGCAGCCAGCGGTATACCGCATGAGGCCACGGGGGTGCCCCGTCTCATGCCAGCCGTACCTCACAAGAAGGGACTGCTTCTCCACCGCCTCCCGGCGGCGCTGATGCTGCTGTGCATGGCGCTGCTAGCGGTGGCGGGCGCCTTCCATGCCCACCCCGCCGGCCCCGGCGAGGCCCCCCGGCTGGAGGTGCGCCCCCACCACAAGCTGGTGGCGGCGGACCCCTGCATGGCCTGCCTGCTGACCCGGGCGGTGGTCGAGCCCGCGGGCGATGCCGCCCCGGCCGATACCCGCCTCGAGGCGGCAGGTGCGGCGCCCCTTCCGGCCTGCCCTTGCACCAGCAGCACAGGTCCGGCGCCACGCGCCGGCCGCTCCCCCCCGCGGCTTCCGGCTCGCGCAGCCTGAGGCCATCCGCCTCCTGGCCGGCATCGCGCCGGCCGGAGACTTGCCGCGGCGAGGGCCGCGGCCTTCCATGGCGAACGAAAGAACGAAGCGGGGAGAACTGATCGTGGACAGGAGCAGTCTCAGGACCATCACGACTCTCTGGAGGAGAGCGCAGGCCATGGGCCTTGCGGCCCTGCTGCTGGCCGCGCCCGGCGTGACGGCGGCGGCCGAGAGGGGGGCGCTGACCGGGACGGTGACCAGCCGCTCGGATGAGACCGTGGGCGATGCCACCGTCAGCCTGGTGAACCTCAGGCGTCACACGCGCACCGACCGCACCGGCGCCTTCCGATTCGAGGACGTCCCCGCCGGCCGCCACCTGGTGCAGGTGGTGAGCCCGCGCTACGGCAGCGCGGTGGTGGAGGCCGAGGTGGAGCCCGGGGCGGAGGTGTCCATCGACGTGCGCCTGGACATCACCGTCCACCAGGAGCAGGTGGTGGTGTCGGCCGCGCCCGAGGCGGGCTCCCTGTCAGCCGTGGCCCAGCCGGTGTCGGTGCTTGACCAGGCGGCCCTGCAGGCCAGGGTCCAGCCGACGCTGGGGGAGACGCTGGCCTCCGAGCCCGGCGTCGCCTCCAGCTCTTATAGCCCCGGCGTCAGCCGACCCATCATCCGCGGCCTGGGGGGGGATCGCATCCGCATCCTGGAGAACGGCATCGGCGTGGCCGACGCCTCCAGCGTCAGCGCCGACCACGCCGTGGCCGCCGACGCCTCCACCGCCGAGCGGGTGGAGATCGTGCGCGGCGCCGCCACCCTCATGTACGGCAGCAGCGCCATCGGCGGCGTGGTCAACGTCATCAACAATCGGGTGCCCGACCACGTCCCCACCCGGCCGCTGGTGGGGACGGCGCAGCTCCTGTACGGCTCGGCGGCGGAAGAGAAGAGCGGGAGCCTCTCCCTGGACGGGGGGGGCGGGCAGTTCGCCTGGCACGTGGACGGCTCCAGCCTCGATGCCGGCGACCTGGATACGCCCGAGGGGGCCCTGGTTAACAGCGCGGTGCGCACCGGGGCAGGGACGGCGGGGGGATCCTGGGCCACCGACAAGGGCTTCCTGGGGGCATCCTACGGGCGCTACGAGACGCGCTATGGCGTGCCCACCGACGAGATGATCCGCATCGACCTGGAGCAGGACCGCTACGATCTGCGCGGCGAGTACAACAGGGCGCTGGGGATCTTCCGGGCCGCCAAGTTCCGCATGTCGCGCACCGACTACGAGCACGCGGAGCTGGCCGAGGACGGCACGGTGGGGACGCGCTTCCTCAACGACACGTGGGAGGGGCGCCTGGAGCTCCCCCACCGGGCCTGGGGGCCCATGCAGGGCGCCTTCGGGATCCAGGCCGGAACCCGGGACCTGGAGGCCATCGGCGACGAGGCCTTCCTGCCCCCCACCCGCACCGAGAACCAGGCCCTGTTCGCGGTGGAGGACTTCGGCCGGGGGAAGGTGACCTACAACCTGGGGGGGCGGTTCGAGCGGCAGCGGACCTCGGCCCGCGCCACCGCCGGCTTCCCCTCGCCCGGTCCCGACCGTGACTTCGACGCCTTCTCGGCGGCCGCCGGCATCGTCATCCGGCCCCACGACGCCCACAGCATCGCCGCCACCCTGTCCCGCACCGCCCGGCCGCCCAACGCCGAGGAGCTGTACGCCAACGGGCCGCACCTGGCCACCTTCCAGTTCGAGGTGGGGGACCCGGACCTGGACCGGGAGACCGGGCTGTCCCTGGACGTGTCCCTGGCCCGTCGCGAGGGGATCGTCCACGGCCAGCTCGACCTGTTCGCCGCCCGGTTCGACGACTACATCTTCCTGAACCCCACCGGGGCGCTGGTGGACGTGGACGGCGAGCTGATCCCCGAGTTCGCCTACATCCAGGCAGACGCCGACTTCTATGGCGCCGAGCTGCACGTGGACGTGGAGCTGTTCCACCAGGAGCCGCACCACCTGCAGCTGGAGATCCACGGCGACCACGTGCGCGCCGAGCTCAGGGACAGCGGCGAGCCGCTGCCCCGGATCCCGCCGCTGCGCTACGGCCTGGGCCTGCGCTACCGGGGGAGCCGCCTGGGGGCCATGGTGGAGGCCCGGCGCACGGCCACCCAGGACCGGGTGGCCGGCAACGAGGAGGCCACCAAGGGGTTCACCTTCGTGAACGCCTCGCTGTCGTACCGCATCTTCGCCGGGGAGACGGTCCACGACCTGCTCCTGTCCGGGATCAACCTCACCGACCGGCTGGGGCGCAACCACGTCTCGGCCCTCAAGGAGTTCGTGCCCCTCACCGGCCGGGAAGTGCGCCTGAGCTATCGTCTGACGTTCTGACCAGGCGGTGGCGGCGCCGGCGGTCGTCCGGCCCGGGCGCCGCCCACGCGGGGCCCGCATGAAGCGAGCGGCCGTCGCCGACTACCTGGGGCTGAACCGCAGCGTCGCGGTGCTGGCGCTGAGCATCTTCGGCGTCGGCCTGGCCGAGGAGCTGTGGCAGGCGTTCCTCCCCAAGTACCTGGAAGTCCTGGGGGCAAGTGGCGTTGTCATCGGCCTGTTCGCCTCCGCCAAGGACCTGCTGGACGGCCTGTACCAGTACCCGGGGGGCTGGCTGGCCGACCGGTTCGGGCGCAAGCGCACCTTGATGGCCCTCACGGCCGTGGCGGCGGCCGGCTACGCCACCTACGCCCTGGCCAGCCACTGGGCCGTGGTGTTCGTTGGGCTGTTCCTGGTCATGGCCTGGAAGGCCGGGGCCTTCCCCTCCACCTTCGCCGTCATCGGCGACGCCCTGCCCCAGAACCGCCGCGCCATCGCCTTCGCCGTGCAGTCCATCCTGGTGCGTGTGCCCCGCATCATGGGGGCACCGCTGGGCGGGGCGCTGCTGGTGGCCTTCGGCGTCCTGGGGGGGACGCGGCGGGCCCTGGCGGTGTCGGTGGCGCTGGCAGGCGTGGTCATCGTGGCCCAGCACTTCGGCTTCCGCCGCGACCGGCCCGACGGCGAGCCGGCCGCCCGCCCGTCGTTCGCGCGCCTGTGGGCGGGGATGGACCCGGGGCTGAAGCGGCTGCTCCTGGCCGATTGCCTGGTGCGCATCGGCGAGGGGATCGCGGCGGCATTCATCGTGCTGTACGTCATGGGGCCGCTGGGGGTATCGGCCGCCGGGTTCGGCACGCTGTACGCCATCCAGCAGGCGGTGGCGGTGGCCCTCTACCTGCCCATGGGGAAGGTGGGGGACCGGGCCGGACGCCGCCCCCTGGTGCTGGCCACCTTCCTCTGCTTCGCCGCGTTCCCCGTGGCGGTGCGGCTGTCCGGCGGCTTCGCGGCGCTGGTGGCGGCTTTCGTGGTGGGCGGCATGAAGGAGATGGGGGAGCCGGCCCGCAAGTCCCTCATCGTGGACCTGGCGGACCCCGCCCACCGGGGGCGCTCGGTGGGGGTCTACTACACCGTGCGCAACCTGGTCATGGTGCCGGCGGGGCTGCTGGGGGGCATCCTGTGGCAGCAGTCACCCACGCTCCCCCTGGAGGTGGCCGGGGCCGTGGCGATGGCGGGGGCGGTGGTGTACGTGCTGTTTCCTGGCCAGGGCCCGGTGGACGGCGCGTCCGCTCAGTCCGCCGGGCGGCGGAACAGCACGGAGTGATGGGCTCCCTGGTCCCGCCGGTCGGGGCTCAGGCGTGAAAGGGGCTGGGGTCGCCGCACTCGGGACAGCTCGCGCTGTTGGAGAGGATGCGGCTGGCGCAGATCTGACAGTCAGCGAAGGGGGCCTTGCCGCACTTGGGGCAGGCCGGCGCGCGCCTGGAGATGCGTGCGGCACAGGAGGGGCACCCCATGAGCATGCCCTCGCGGGGCTTGCCGTGGGCGGGCGCGCCGGTGGATCTGGTGGAGGGCGCGGAGGCGGGCGGGGCCGTGGTTCGTGGCGTCGCGGTCGCCGCCGGCGTCGCGGAAGCCGGCGAGGGCGGCACGGGGGCCGGGCGGCGTGCCGGTGGTGCGGCGCCACTCCGGCTGGCCGGAGCAGGCTGTGAAGGGGAGGGCGCCCGCGTGGGGAAGGTTCCGGCTCCCGCAGCCGTGAGCTGCTCGTCCACGCTGGCGAGGACCTCGTCGAACGGCCAGATCTCCTCGGTGTCGTCGGTGGTGCCGGTGGCCGTCATGCGGTCGGACCCGGAGCCGGCGCCGACCTGGCGGGCGTCGTCGTCCTCATCGTCGCGCAGGCTGTGCTGGGCCGTCTCGCGCACGATGGCGGGGGGCGGAACCTCCACGCCATCGAAGAGGGAGAAGCCGCAGGAGCAGCCGGCCGTGGGGTCGGCGATGGTGTTACCGCAGTTGGGGCAGTCGATGGTGCGCAATCCTCTTCCTCTGTATCTCCGGTCCGGCCGGCCTCCGCGGGGAATCTAGGGCGCGTCGCGGCCGTGTGCCGCACGCGGCTGTAAACCATTGATCAGAAATAACTTGCAATGCAGTTTCGGTACCGTCACGCCGCAAAGCCCCCATCTTCCGCGTGCTAACCTGCGTGTCCGATCCGGCCCTGAGCACTGTCCATGACCAAGAAACCCCGCAAGCTGCCCCGCCCCGTCGCCCGCGCCCTGGACTCCTTCCAGGCGTTCGTGGACGCCGAGTCGGCCAGCGGGATCCTCCTGGGCGCCTGCCTGGTGCTGGCCCTGGGCTGGTCCAACTCGCCCTGGGGCGCCACCTACGAGGCGGCGTGGCATGCCCACCTGCCGGCCTTCTGGGAGCCCCTCGATCTCTCCCTGCGCCACTGGATCAACGACGGCCTCATGGCGCTGTTCTTCCTGCTGGTGGGGCTGGAGATCAAGCGTGAGGTGATGTCCGGCGAGCTGTCGGCGCCGGGGAAGGCGGCCCTGCCCATCGCCGCCGCCCTGGGCGGCATGGTGCTGCCGGCGCTGCTCTACTTCGCCTTCAATCGCACCGGTCCGGCCGCCGCGGGCTGGGGCATCCCCATGGCCACCGACATTGCGTTCGCCCTGGGTGTCCTGGCCCTGCTGGGCAAGGCCATCCCGCGCTCGTTGAAGGTGATGCTCACGGCCGTGGCCATCGTGGATGATCTGGGGGCGGTCCTGGTCATCGCCCTGTTCTACAGCAAGGGGATCGCGTGGGGCAGCCTCCTGCTGGCCGGCGGCATCCTCGCCGGGCTGGCCGTGCTGGCGCGTCTCGGCGTCCGCAGCCTCTGGCCCTACATGCTGGCCGGCCCCTTCCTCTGGTTCGCGGTGCTCCAGTCCGGCGTCCACGCCACGGTGGCCGGCGTGCTCCTGGCCCTCACCATCCCCGCCGGCCAGCTGAAAGGAGAGGAGATCCAGGGCAGCCCGCTGCAGCGCCTGGAGCACACCCTCCAGCCCTGGATCAGCTTCGGCGTCATGCCGGTCTTCGCCCTGGCCAATGCCGGGGTGTCGCTTCAGGGCCTGCCCGCGGCGCTGGTCCACCCGGTGACCCTGGGGATCGCCGCCGGGCTCATCCTGGACAAGCAGGCCGGGGTCTTTCTGGGCGCCTGGGCCGCCGTGCGTCTGGGGCTGGCGCAGCGCCCGGGTGACGTGAGCTGGCGCCAGATCTATGGCATCGGGTGGCTGGCGGGGATCGGCTTCACCATGTCGCTCTTCATCGCCGGACTGGCCTTCGGTGAGGGAACGCTGCTGGACGCCTCCAAGGCTGGCATCCTGCTGGCTTCGCTGGCGGCGGGGATCGGCGGCTGGCTGGTCCTGCGCGGCGGCCAGCGTGGCGGAGACTGAGGCCGGCTCCGGGCGCCCGCCACACGGGCGGTGTACAATGAGGCGGCAGATGAAGCCCGCGCAGTCCATCAAGGGTGTTGGCCGCTGTCTCACCCATGGCGTGCGCCTCGCCCGCCGCGCGCTGCTGGCGGCCGGCGTGGCCGCCCTGGGCGTCCTGTGCATCCAGGCCGAGGAGGCGAAGCCGGCCCTGCCCGGGCAGGGGCTCCCCGGTGTGTGGGAGGGGGTCCTGGAGGCCAGGGGGGTTCCTGTCAGGCTGCAGGTCCGCGTGGCCAGGGGGCCTGACGGGAAGCTCATGGCCGTGCTGGACAGTCCTGACCAGGGAGCCATGGGGGCCGTCATCGAGGGAATGACCCTGGAGGGGACCAGCGTCCGCTTCGCCCTGCCGCGCCTTGGCGTGTCCTACACGGGGGAGCTGGATGAGGCCGGGGCGACCATCTCGGGCCAGTGGAGCCAGGCTGGGATGATGCTGCCGCTGGCGCTTGCGCGCACCGGCCCGCCGCCCGATCCCCGCTCCATCGATCCCGTGGACCCGAACCAGGTGATCCCCACCGAGGGGGTGGCGGGCCGGGGGCTGCCCGGAAGGTGGGGCGGCGTGGTGGACGCCGGCGGTCGCCCCCTGCGGCTCGTGCTGGCCGTCACCACCGCCGGCGAGGGCAAGCTGAGCGCGGCCCTGGAGAGCCTGGACCAGGGGCCCATCCGCATCACGGTGGACGGCATCGCCCAGCAGGGAGCCGCCGTGCAGTTCCACGTCGCCCGGATCGCAGGGAAGTTCACGGGCACCATGAGCGGTGACGGCGCCAGCATCACCGGCGAGTGGAACCAGCTGGGCACCCCGCCGGTGAACCTGACCTTCTACCGCATGCCCGCCAGGAGCTCCGGCGCGCCATAAGACCCTCGTGTCAGGGTGATAACCCCCAGCATGGCCGGGATCACCCGGCGGGGTGCGCTTCTCCCCGTCGCTGCACCCGCTTTCGCCCAGCGTTTCCGGCATGATTCTTGCCCCGTTCCAGTCCATGAGACGCCCGTGGCCTCGCACCCAGGGAAGTGCGAGCAGCGGGCGGCGAGGGAGGGAGCATGCCGCAGGCAACGGAATCGCGCTGGAGAGCAAGGAGGAGCGCTCTGCTCCTGGCGGTTGTGGGGGCCTTCGTTCTTGCCCTTGGGCAGGTACCGGCCTACGAGCGCTACTATGACCCCAACGATCCGCTGGAGAGCGGGAATTGCAAGAGCTGCCACCCGCAGTTCGATCAGCGCGGGCCCCTGCATGACCTGCACGTGGGATCGGGGAAGTTCACCAGCACGTGCGACGTCTGCCATGTCGTCCGGGGCGACAACCCGCAGACGTCCAAGAAGGGCGTTCCGGGTTACTACGGGTGCGCCAGCTGCCACGGCCGCGACTATGGCCGCCAGACGCCGACTGGCGACCCGGTGATGGAGTCCTTCGGGCTGCGCTGGCGCCAC
>JBFGDW010000096.1:0-11052 GCA_041580435.1 Candidatus Polarisedimenticolia bacterium
CGCCGGCGGGGATCAGCTCGTCGAGGGTCCGCCCCTCGACCCGCTCCATGATCAGGAAGGGCGCGCCCTGGAAGCGCTCGACGCCGTGGATGGTGACGATGTTGGGGTGGTTGAGGGCGGCAATGGCGCGGGCCTCGCGCTGGAACCGCTCCAGGCGCCCCGGGTCCGCCGCCATGGCGGCGGGCAGGATCTTGAGGGCCACCTCCCGGTCCAGGGTGACGTCCTCGGCCAGGAAGACCTCCCCCATGCCGCCGGAGCCCAGCTTCTCGAGGATCTTGTAGTGGGACAGCGTCTTGCCGATCATCCTCGCCCCGATGGAGGCCGCGATGCCTCGCGCGCGCGCACCGCCGCGGCATGCCCGTCCGGGCAGCTGGCTCCGGCATGGCGCTGCGGCAGTTGCCAGCGCAGCATATTGGATGGCCCTGGAGGCGTCAACCAGCGGGCGCCGCCCGGCTGCGGCTTCTAGCGGCGGTGCGCCGCTTCCGGGAACGACCCGTCCGCGGCCGTCAACGACTGCTGGAGCCGGGCACAGAACGCCGCGTCCACGGTGCCCGCCGCCACCAGACGCGCACAGGTGGTGGCCACGCAGGCGCGCAGGGCACCGGGGGTGCGCCATGCCGCGGCGGGGTCGCAGGCGGGAGCGCCGTCGCAGTCCTCGTCCAGGCTGTTGCCCGGCAGGTCGGGCGCCGCCGGGTTGATGGCCGGGTCGGTGTCATCGCAGTCCACGTCGGCCACCAGGAGCCCCTCGGACTCGGTGGTGACGAGCAGCCGATCCCCACGGGGCAGGATCGCCGTGGGCTCCCCGCCGGATCCCAGGATGCGAAGCGGGGTGGATCGCCCTTGGGAGACGGTGGCCGGCTGCGCCGCCGCCAGGTACGGGTCGCAAGCAGTCCGCCTTGATCGGCGGGCTGGCGGCCAGGAGCATGGCCATCTCGAACGCCCGGACACCGATGCGTGTCAATCCCCTCCTGGAGGGCAGCGCGCGCGATGACGGTACGGCATCCTTTTTCCCGGGACTTTGCCGCCGGGGCGGGCGGCTGGGCCCGGACGCCACGGCGAGTCCGTAGGCTGCCCCATTCCCGCTTGACATCACCCTAGGCCGACTTAGGTTTTCACCCTAGGTGAATGCATGTGGCGTGCCCAGGTGGTCTGCGAGGCCAGCGCCTCCTGGGGACGGGTGGAGGACCTTGCAAATGAAGACCTGCTCGCTGTGGCTGACTGCCAGGCATCGCGTGGCCTGGCTCTGGATTCTGAGCGTGGCGTTGTCCCTGGCCGTGGCACCTGGAGCCGCCCAGGGACAGGACCTGGGCCCGCAGGTCAGCATCGCCGTCTCGGTGGAGCGTGAGATCACGCGGACACAGCCCGACGGAACCCAGGTGGTGGAGACCGAGCCGGTGGAGGAGGCCGTGCCGGGGGATGTGCTCGTCTACACACTCAGCGCCCACAACAGCGGCGCCACCGCCGCCCATGGCGTGCGCCTCCAGGATCCCATCCCGACGGGAACCGCCCTGGTCCTGGACTCGGTGGGAAACGCCGACGGCGTGCGCGTGGATGCCAGCCTGGACAGCGGCGATAGCTGGCAGCCCTTCCCCGCTCGCGTCCGGCTGACCGCCGACGACGGGCAGGTCCAGGATGTTCCGGCGCCGCCCGAGGCCTACACGAGCCTGCGGTGGGTGCTGCTGGAGCCGCTCTTTCCCGGTGAGACCCGTAACGTTCGCTTCAAGGTCCAGATTCGCTAGCTCATGGTTCGGTGCAGCCCTGCAGACCCGCCGGTTGTCTGAGCCTCGACTCGCTGCCCGATGACAGAAAGACCGAGTTTGATGCAGGAGGAGGATTGATGAACCGCATGGCTCTTCGGGCAGCATCCACGGTGACCCTGCTGCTTGCCGCTGCCTTCTTCACGCCGACCGCGTGGGCCGTCGGCACGGCAGCGGGAGTTCCCATCACCAATCAGGCCACGGTGGACTACGAGGACGCCAACGGCAATCCTCTCCAGTCCCTGTCCAACATCGTCACCACCACGGTCAGCCAGGTTGGCGGCGTCACCGTCGTGCCCGACAACGCGGCCAACGGGGATCCCGGTGACACGGTCTCCTATCTCCACACCGTGACCAACACCGGCAACGGCACCGATACCATCGACATGACCACTTCCAGCAGCCAGGGCTGGAGCGTGAGCCTCTATCTCGACGACGGTGACGGCATCTTCGAGCCCGGCACCGACGACGTGGCCCTGGCCGACTCGGACACCGATGGCACGCCGGACAGCGGCTCGTTGATCGCCGACGCCAGCGTCGACATCTGGGTGGCGGTGAGCGTGCCCGCCGGGACGGCTGATGGAACCGTGGACACCACCACGGTCACCGGCACATCTTCCTTCGACGGGACGGTGACAGACTCGGCCACCGACACCACCACGGTGACCGCGCCCACGCTGTCCGTCACCAAGTCGGTGCTGCCGGCCGGCGACCAGCCGCCAGGCACCACCCTCACCTACACGGTGGTGATCACCAACAACGGCAACGCCGACGCCAACCAGGTCGTGCTCACCGACCCCATTCCGGCCAACACCACCTACGTGGGCAGCTCCATCACCCAGGATTCCAACCCGCGCACCGATATCGCCGACGGTGACAACGCCGACTACAACGTGACCAGCGCCACGACGGTGACCGTGAGCGTCGGGACGCTCGCACCCAGCGCCTCGACGACCATCACCTTCCAGGTGACCATCGACTAGCCGCCCGGAGGGATCTCCAGGGGGAAGGGGGAGGGCGTCAGCCGCTGTAGCGTCCTCCCCCTTCGTGTTCTCTCGGGATCCCGCCAGGAGGACCTCGCGGGTGGAAGGGACCGCCCAGCCCAGGCCTGGATCCGGCAGCGTCGGCGGGGCCTGCAGACAGCCCGCCGTCATTCCTCGCCGGCGTCTGGCGCGGGGGCTGCCTCGGACCGTGTCGCGCACAGGGGCGGTCCTGCTGGCGGCGGGCTTCCTGGGATTCACCGCTCTCCCGCAGGCCGCCACTCCTCCCGGCACGCAGATCACCAACGTGGCCACCGGCTCCCATCTGGTGGCCGCGCCTCCTGTTCCCGGCGGCGCCACGCCTGCCCTGCAGCAGGTGGAGATCGCCTCCAATGCCGTCGTGACCCAGGTTGCGGCCCTCTCGTGCTTCAGCAGCGTGCTCCTGGAGGTCCTCCCACCGGGAACCGTCGCGCCGGGAGAGCCTGTTGACTTCACCGTGAGTGTCAACAACGACGCCGGCGTGCCCCTCACCGACGTGGTGATCTCCCTCCCCCTCGACCCTGGCCTGGCCGATCCCTCCGGCTTCAGCGACGGCGCCGTGCCTGGACGCAGCGGCGGCAGCGTGCCCCTGACCGGGAGCTATGACTCCTCCAGCCGCACGGTGAGCTGGGCCATCCCGCTCCTGGGTCCGGGACAGGGTGTCTCGGTGGTGGCCGAGACGGCGGTTCTACCAGGCGTGGCAGCCGACTCGGTCATCACCGAGACCGCCACGGCGGGCGCCTCCCAGTGCGTGAATGACTCCACCAGCAACACCGTGACCCTGGCCGTGGTGCCGCCCGTGCTGACCATCGTCAAGCGGGCCGATCGCTCCACGGCAGCGCCCGGAGACGGGGTCGTCTACGAGCTGGAGATCACCCATGCCGGCACGGAGCCGGATCTGGCCTCGGTGGAGCTGGTGGACGTGCTTCCTGCCGAGATGCGCTACGTCCCGGGCAGCGCCCGCGTCGACGGCGCCGCGGCGCCCGATCCCGCCATCGGGACCGATGGCAGGACGCTGCGGCTGCCGCTGGGCGCGCTGACCCCGGGAATGGCCCGGAACGTGCGCCTGGCCGCCCTGGTCGGCCCGGTGCCCCGGCGCACCGAGGCCGTGAACCGCGCCCGCGCCGAGGCCGTGACCGCCGCCGGTGCGGGTCTGACCTCGCCCACGGCCACGGCCAGCGTGACCATCGTCCCGGGGCCCTTCCGCCAGGAGGCGATCCTGGCCGGCCGCGTTTTCCTGGACGATGACGGCGACGGCCTGCCTGGCCCGGAGGAGCCGGGCGTTCCGGGGGTGCTGGTGATGCTCCAGGACGGCCGCGGCGCCATCACCGACATCACGGGCCGCTGGCACATGGAGGGGGTGCGCCCCGGCCTGCACGTGCTGCGCGCGGACCCCTCGACGCTGCCGCACGGCCTGCAGCCCGCAGGGCCGGGAGGGCCGCTGTGGGGCGGCACCGGACGCAGCCGCTTCGTGGAAGCCCGCGCCTCCACCCTGGTGGTGGCCGATCTCCCTGTGGGGCCAGGGGGCGCGCCCCGGTGCCGGATCCAGGCGGGCGAGGCCGGCGCCATCGTGCCTGCGGCCAGCCTGGTGGCGCCCGACGGCAGCCCCGCCGCTGCGGCCCCCGGCCACCTGGAGCGGGCGGCCAGCCTGCTCGCAGATCGCGGCCAGGCAGCCGCCAAGCCGCAGGTGGCGTGCGACTCCTCCGTCCCCTCCCCAGTCGCGCTCCAGCTCCAGCAGCAGCTCATAAACCTGCTCCGGCCGCACCGCCCCGGCGAGGGACACGGCCAGGTGCCCGGCCCGGGCGAGACCCAGGTCGAGGATCCCCTGGAAGAATGGCTGCGCACCGCCCCGGCCGCAGCCGCCATCCTGTCGCCGCCGGACGGCCGCGTCAGCCGCGCCAGCATCAGTGTCGAGGTCATCCTGCCGGCAGGCGCCTCGCCCCTGCTGGAGGTCAATGGCGTCCCGGTGCCGGCGGCGCGCATCGGCACAACCAGCATCCTGCCCTCCCGGGGGATCCAGGCGGCCCGCTACACCGGCGTGCCGCTGTCCCCTGGCGCCAATCGTCTGGCCTTCCGGGCGCGCGCGCCCGAAGGCGGTGAGCCGGCCACTCCCCCGGTGGAGCGGATCCTGTTTCTTCCCGGCCCCACGGTGGAGCTGCGGCTGTCGGTGGCCGGCGACCGCTGGGTGGCCGACGGCGTCACCGCTGGCCAGCTGCGCGTGGAGGCCGTCGACGGCTCCGGCGTGCGCTCCACAGATCGCGCCATGATTACCCTGGAGGCGGAAGGGGCGCGGCCCCTGAGTCCCGACGCCGACCCCACGCGGCCCGGCACCCAGGTGCGCCTGCGGGACGGCGAGGCGCTGGTCCGCTTCGCGCCCCTGACCACGCCGGCGCGCGTCCGGGTCCTCGCCACCACCGACACGCTGGAGGCCGAGCGGGAGATCGACGTCGTGCCCGGGGGGGGGCCGTGGCGCTTCATGGGGCTGGTGGAGGGACGCATGGCCGGCGACGGCGGCGTGGAGGGGGATGGTGGCGCGCCGCCCGGCCTGGTGGATCCCATCTCCGGCGACGGCGGGCGGGTCGCCTTTCACGCCCGTGGCCCCGTGGGCGAGTCCTCGCGCCTCACCATCGCCGTGGACACCGAGCGGGAGCGGGACCGGGACCGGCTGTTCCAGCGCTTCGAGCCGGATGAGTTCTTTCCCGTGACCGGCGACGCCAGCGTCCCCGCCGAGGAGACCCCGCACCAGGGCAAGCTGTTCGCCCGCCTGGACGGGCCCCTGGGCTTCGGCCAGATCGGGGACTTCGAGACCGGCCTGGAGCGGACCGAGCTGGCCCGCTACGACCGGCGGATGAGCGGCCTGTCGGGGCGCGTGACGCCAGGACCCATCCAGCTCCAGGGATTCGCCGCCTCCACCGACCAGGAAGTGGCCCGGGACGTCTTCGCCGCCGACGGCACCTCGGGCCCCTTCCTCCTGAGTCAGCCCCCCGTGGTGGCCCGCTCGGAGACGGTGATCGTGGAGGTGCGGGATCGGTTCCGGCCCGAGAAGGTCCTCTCCCGCCAGGTCAAGCGGCGGGATCTGGACTACGACCTGGACCCGGAGGCCGGCACCATCCTGTTCCGCGGCCCGGTGGCTGCCTTCGACGCCGACCTCAACCCGGTGCGGGTGGTGGTGCTCTACGAGAGCCGGGGAGGCGGCGCGGATCACGTCACCGCGGGTGGCCGCCTCGCCCTCCGTCCGGGGGACCGGTTCGAGGCCGGCACCACACTGATCCACGAGGAGCGCGCAGGCGACGACCTCGCCCTCTACGGGGTCGACCTGAGCTGGCGGCCGCGGCCGGGCATGCTGCTGCGCGGCGAGGTGGCCGCCACCGATCAGGGCGACGGGAGCGACACCGCCGTGAGCCTCTCCCTCTCCTCCCGCTCCGGCCCGGAGCTGGAGTGGGATTTCTCGTACCGTGACCTCCCGGCCGGCTTCGCCAATCCCACCCTCCTGGGGAGCCCCGAGCTGGGCAGCCGTCGCGCCGGCGGCAGCGTGCTGTGGCGACCGTCCGACGCCTGGCGCGTCAAGGGAGAGGGGTTCGTCCAGGAGGATGACGCCCTGGATCTCACGCGCCAGGTGGCCGGCGTGCAGGCGGAGCGCCGCTTCGCCGATCTCGCCGTGCTGGGGGGCCTGCGCCAGGTGAACAGCGAGAGCGGCACCCTGGGCGATGTCTCGTCCACGCTGGTGGAAGCCGGGGTCCGCGGCCGCCTGGCCGGGAGCTGGACCGGCGAGCTCCTTCACCAGCAGGTGCTGGGTGGAGATACCGCTCCCGGCTACCCCACGCGCACGGCGGCGGGGCTCGCCTACGAGATCACGGCGGGCACGCGGCTCTTCCTGCGCCAGGAGCTGGAATCGGGGGACGGTCCCGACCGGGACAGGACGGTCCTCGGTCTGGAGAGCCAGGCCGGCCCCCGGACCAAGGCCCTGGCCCGCTACGCCCTGGAGGAGGGGGCCAGCGGAGCGGCCCTGCGCGCCAGCGCCGGCGTGGAGACGACGCTTCCCCTGACCGATCTATCCACGATGCGCTTCTCGGCCGCCCGCCTGGACACCACCAAGGGGGATGATCAGGCCGACTTCACCAGCATGGGTGCGGCCTACGAGTATCGCGCCGGCGCGTCGCTGCTGGCCTCCCGCTACGAGATCCGCCTGGGAACGGCCGAGACCCGCCACCTGCTCACGGCGTCGGGGGCCTTCCGGGCCGCCGAGCCATGGACCTTCTTCTTGCGCGAGCGGCTGTTCATCACCGACCCCGACGGCGGCGGCTCGGCGCTGCGCCTGGAGGGGCTGCTGAGCGCTGCCTACCGCCCCCTGGCCGGGCGGTGGCAATTCCTGGCACGGGTCGACCAGTCACTGGGATCGGGCCAGCCAGGGGCACCGGGCGGCCTCGTCGCCGGGGGGCTGCTGTCCGAGCCAGGGGCCTCGGTGACGGGGTCGGCACCCACGGCCTCTCCCCCGGCCGGTCTGGGGACCCAGGCAGGCCGCGGCGCCGGCGTGGTGGAGCGGGATGCCTGGGCCCTGAGCCTGGCCGCCGGTGCCCGGCTCACGGCGCGCCAGCGCCTGGCCAGCACCGTGACCTTCCGGACCGTGGAGGCGGATGCCGAGGCCGGGCTGCCCGCGACACTCACCCACTTGCTGTCGCTCCACTACACCGCCGAGGTGCACCGCCGCTGGACCGTCGGCGGCAGCCTGCGCCACTTCCACCAGCGCCAGACCGCGCAGACCGCCCACGGCAGCGGGCTTGAGGTGGGCTACCTGGCGGCGAAGAACCTGTGGGTGGTCGGCGGCTACAACGTGACCGGCTTCTCGGCTCCTGGCTTCCCAGGCGCCGACCGGACCGACGCCGGGCCGTTCGTCTCCCTGCGCTTCAAGTTCGACGAGGAGATCCTCTCATGGCTGCGCTGAGCCGGCAGCGACGCCGCGGTACGCTGCGGGCCCTGCTGGGGCTGGCGCTGGGATGGATGCTGGCGCTGGCCGCGACAGCCCCCGCCCTGGGCGCCCTCGGTGACGTGCTGAGCTCGTTCATCTCCCCCAAGGACAGCCCCTGGGGCCTGGCCTGGGACGGCACCAACCTGCGCCACGTGGACCAGAGCGAGAAGCGCATCTATCGTCTCACGACCACGGGGGGCATCCTTTCGTCCTTCTCCTCGCCGGATGACAAGAGCACCGGCCTCACCTGGGACGGCGCGAACCTGTGGATCGCCGACGAGGAGCAGAAGAAGGTCTACAAGCTCTCCAGCACCGGCAGCGTCCTGACCTGGTTCAACACGCCGCAAGACAAGTCCAGAGGCCTCACCTGGGACGGCACCAGCCTGTGGCTGGCCGATGACGACGTCGACCGCATCTACCGCCTGAGCACGAGCGGCACCGTGCTGTCATCCTTCCCCACTCCGGCCTCGTCCCCCCGCGGGCTCACCTGGGATGGGACCAACCTGTGGGTGGCCGACGAGTCAACCCGGAGGATCTACGCCCTCACCACCTCAGGGAGCGTGGTGCGGTCCTTCTCCACGCCGTGCCAGGAGCCGCGGGGCCTGACCTATGACGGCACCGACTTCTGGCTGGCCTGCAAGGACAACGGGCACCGGGTCTACCGCCTGGAGGGGCCATCTCCTGCCGTCACGCTGGCCAAGAGCGCCGATAGGGCCAGCGCCAAGCCAGGGGAGACCGTCACCTACACCCTCACCTACGGCAACACGGGCACCGAGAGCGCCACCAGCCTGGTGATCACCGACACCATCCCCGCGAACACGACGCTGGTTCCCGGCAGCATCACCAACGGCGGCACGGCCTCCGGCGGCGTGATCACCTGGGCGCTGGGCACCCTGCAGGCAGGCATCATCAACCGGACGGTACAGTTCGCCGTCACCATCAACGCCGGCATGCTGGCCGGCGCCACCATCAGCAACAGCGGCACCGCCAGCTACAACGACAGCACGGGCGCGCCCCAGACTCCGGTCACGTCCAACACGGCCACGACGGCCGTGTCCCAGGTCGGCGGCGTCTCGGTGGCGCCGGATCAGGGCGGTGCGGTCAACTCCGCCACGGGAACCCAGATCTCGTACACCTTCACCGTCACCAACACGGGCAATGGCAACGATGTCTTCGACCTCACCTTGCAGAAGGCCGGTCCTTTCTACTGGGCCGCTGACCTGCTGGACGCCTCGGGGACGGTCCTCCTGGCCCGTGACAGCAACGGGGATGGCGTCTGGGACTCGGTGAACAGCGCCTTCGACTCCGACAGCGACGGCCTGCCGGATACGGGCACGCTGGCCGCCGGGGCCAGTCTCGATGTGGTCCTGCGCCTGACGGTGCCTCCAGGCACCAGGCCGGGGAACACCGACGTGACCTCCCTGCTGGCCACTTCCAACTTCGGCCCCCTCTCGGACCGGGCCACCGCCACCAGCACCGCCAGCACGACCACCAACGCCCCCAGCCTGAAGCTGACCAAGACCGACGCCCCCGACCCGGTCGTCTCCGGAGCCATCGTCACCTACACGCTGACCTACCGCAACACCGGTAACCGGAAGGCGACGGGAGTGGTGCTGACCGACGCCATTCCGGCCAGCACGACCTTCGTGGCCGGCAGCGCCTCGGGGTCGGCTGGCGTGAGCATCGAGTTCTCCACCAACGGCGGCGGCTCCTGGGGCGTGGAGCCCGCCGATCCCGCCACGGTCACTCACCTCCGCTGGCTCATCGGAGCCGTGGACAAGAACAGCGCGATCGAGAACGCAGGCTTCCAGGCGCGCACCGCCCTCGGCCTGCCCGAGGGATCGGTCCTGACCAACACGGCGACCCTGGCCAGCATCGAGCTGGCCACCGTGACGGCCACCGCCTCCACCACCGTCACCACCGGCGTGATCCTCACAAGCAGCACCAAGTCGGCGACCCCGGGCCAGGCGAGCCCCGGCGACACGCTCACGTACACCATTCACGTCAAGAACTCGGGCTCCGTCGCCGCCACCGGAGTTGTCGTCACCGACGCGCCTCCGGCCGGGACCAGCTATGTCCCCGGGTCCATCGCCGGCCCGGGCGCCGACGATGCTGCCGCTCCCATCCTGGTCTGGACGGTGGGGAGCGTTGCCCCGGGGGCCACGGTCGGGCCGCTCTCCTTCCAGGCCGTCGTCGACAACCCGGTGGCGGCCGGCACCTTCTCCATCAACAACACCGCCACCGTCACTTCGGACCAGTCCGGGGCCGTGCCCACCAGCAACGCCTCGATCCTGGTGGACGCGGCGCCGGCGTTCCTGGGCAGCACCAAGGCCGCCCTGGACCTAAACGGCGGGGCCCTGGCGCCGGGGGACGTCATCCGTTACACGCTGACCGTGAGCAACAGCGGTGACATGGACGCATCGGGCGTGGTGGTGACCGACGCGGTGCCTGCCAGCACCACCTATGTGGCCGGCTCCATCACGGGTGCCGGGGCCAACGACAGCGCTGCTCCCAGCCTCACCTGGAGCGTGGGGCCCTTGGCCGGCGGCGCCTCGACGGTGCTCACCTTCGACGTGCAGGTCAACGCCGGCACTCCGGTGGGGACGGTCATCATCAACAGCGCCCAGATCGCAAGCGACCAGACTGCCGCGGTGGAGACACCACCTGTCAGCCGCACCGTGGGCGGAGGCGTGTCGGGCTTCATCCAGAGCACCTCACCCATCGCGCCTGGCCAGACCGTCCTCATCAGCGTGACCGACGCCGACCTGGACACGGATCCCGCCACGCCCCAGACCTTCACGCTGACCACCACGAATACCTCCACCGGCGAGACGGAGCTGCGGACCTACGCCGAGACAGGCCCGTCAACGGGGGTATTCCAGGCCGCCGTGGCCACCGTCTTCGGCACCGTGGCTGGGACCATCAATGATGGCCTGCTCAACGTCCAGGCCGGCGACATCCTCGAGACGGCCTACTTCGACGCCCTGACGGCATCCGGCGGGACCGCCAACCGGATCGCCCAGACCCTCGTGGCCGGCGCCGGAGACACGGGAACGCTCACCTCGACGACACCGATCCTGCCCGGCGATACGGTCACACTCACCCTCACCGATGCTGACCTGAACACGGCGCCCGGCGTGGCCGAGACGGTGAGCCTCACCACCACGAACCTCACCACCGGCGAGACGGAGACGCGGCTCTACACCGAGACCGGGCCCTCCACCGGCGTCTTCACGGCAGCCATCGCCACGGTCTTCGGCGCCGGGCCTGGCACCGCCGGCGATGGCGTCTTCCTGGTGCTGGCCGGCGA
>JBFGDW010000097.1:0-10966 GCA_041580435.1 Candidatus Polarisedimenticolia bacterium
CGGGGGGGAGGCGGTCCAGGGCCGCCAGCAGCGCCCGGCGCAGGGCGGGCAGTCCGGCACCGGTCACCGCCGACAGGGGCAGGGGGGCGGGACGCCCCCGGCCCGCCAGGTGGGCGGCCAGGGCCTCCGCGGGGCCGGAGTCTTCGGGCAGCAGATCGCAGCGCGACAGGATCACCAGCTCGGGACGGTTCTCCAGGCCGGCGCCGTAGGCCTCCAGCTCCTTCCGGATGGCCAGGTAGTCGTCCAGGGGCGCCCGCCCGGGCTGCTCGGCGGCGTCCACCAGGTGAAGCAGGAGCCGCGTCCTGCGCAGGTGCTGCAGGAAACGATCGCCCAGACCCGCCCCTCCGTGGGCCCCCTCGATGAGTCCAGGGATGTCGGCCAGCACCGCGTCCCGGTTCTCCGCCAGCCGGATCACCCCCAGGTGGGGGGAGAGGGTGGTGAAGGGATAGTCGGCGATCTTGGGCCGGGCCGCGGTGAGGCGCGCCAGGAGCGTGGACTTGCCCACGTTGGGGAACCACACAAGGCCCACATCGGCCAGCACCCGCAGCTACAGACGCAGCCAGCGCTCCTCCCCCTCCTGGCCCGGCTCGGTCCGGCGGGGCGCCTGGTTGGTGGCGCTGGCGAAGCGGGCGTTGCCCCGGCCGCCCCGGCCCCCGCGGGCCACCGTGCAGGCGTCTCCCGGGTGCGCCAGGTCCGCCAGCAGGCGGCCGTCGGCGTCGTCCAGCACCACGGTTCCGGGCGGCACGGCCAGGACCAGGTCCTGGCCGTCGCGCCCGGTTCGCTGGCTTCCCTCGCCATGGCGCCCGCGGTCCGCGGCGAAGTGCTGCCGGTGGTGAAAATCGTTCAAGGTGGAGCGGGAGGGATCCGCCTGGAGGATGACCGAGCCTCCCTGGCCGCCGTCGCCGCCGTCGGGCCCCCCTCGGGGGACGAACTTCTCCCGCCGGAAGCTCAGGCAGCCGTTGCCGCCGCGGCCGCCGCTGACCTGGATCTTGGCGCGGTCCAGGAACATGGAGGCACGGCCCGGCGCCCGGCTACTCGGCGGGCAGGATGCTGACGAACTTCCCCATGCGCCCCCGGTCGCGGAACTGGACGGTTCCGGCCACCTTGGCGAAGAGGGTGTCGTCGTTGCCCCGGCCCACGTTGGGGCCAGGCTTGATGGGGGTGCCGCGCTGGCGCACCAGGATCGAGCCCCCAGTCACCTGCTCGCCGGCGAAGCGCTTGACTCCCAGCCGCTTGGAGCGGCTGTCGCGTCCGTTCTGTGAGGAACCGCCTGCCTTCTTGTGTGCCATGGCTGTCGAGCTCCGAGCTCCTCCGCGAGGGAGGGACTAGGACCGGCCCGTCTTCTTGCCGGTCTTCTTGCCAGTTTTCTTGCTGGTCTTCTTGCCGGTCTTCTTCTTTTTCGCCGCGGCCTTGCGCGGTGCCGCGGCCTTCTTGGCCGCCGTCTTGCGCGTCGCCGTCTTGCGGGAGGCCGCCTTCCTGGCCGGGGCCTTGGCGGCGGTCTTCCGGGCGGCGCCTGCCTTCTTGGCCGCAGGGGCCTTCTTGCGGGCCGTGGCCTTGCGTCGGGCCGCCCGGGTCTTGGCGGCCGCGGGCTCCGCCAGCGGCTCCACGGCGCCCCCCGCGTCGATCTCCTCTATGCGCACCGCCGTGTAGTACTGACGGTGGCCGATGGTCCGCTTGTAGTGCTTGCGCCGCTTCTTCTTGAAGACCAGGATCTTGGGCCAGCGGCCCGTGCCCACCACCGTCCCGGTCACGCGGGCGCCGCTGACGGTGGGGGTGCCCACCACCGCGTCCCGGCCGTTGCTGACCAGGTAGACGTCGGGGAATTCGACCTTCTCGGCGGCGGGGTCAAGCAGCTCGACCTCCACCAGGTCCCCCTTGGAGACGCGGTACTGCTTCCCACCGGTCTGGATGATGGCGTACATGCGCTGGGTTCGCTCCTCGGAATCAGGGAGTGTGGCGGACAAGTCCAGGGAACCCGTACTTTTACCACCGCCGTGGGATGGCGTCAAGGCGGCCGGGGCGGGAGAGGAGGGGCCCGGGAGGCGTCCGGGAGCGCCGGCGGGGACCTGGGAGAGGCGGCGCCGGCCCGCGCCACGGGGGCCGGCCTGGCAGCGGGCCGGCCGGGGCCCGCCTCAGCGCTTCTTCAGCTCCACCAGGACCAGCTTGGCCAGCGCCTTGAGGGTGTCGAAAACCCCCACGCCGGTGGTGGCCACCGCCTCGAAGACCGGCTCGCCCTTCACCTGCAGCAGCCGGGTCATCTCCTCCAAGGGGGTGGCATTGGGCATGTCCCGCTTGTTGCACTGCAGGACATAGGGGATGGTCTTCAGGTCGTAGCCCTGGTCCTTGAGGTTGCGCTCCAGGTTGCGCACCGACTCCACGTTGGCGTCCATGCGCATGGGCTGGGAGTCGGCCACGAAGACCACGCCGTCCACGCCCTTCAGGATGAGCTTGCGGCTGGCGTCGTAGAACACCTGTCCGGGCACCGTGTAGAGATGGAAGCGGACCTTGAAGCCCCGGATGCTCCCCAGATTGAGGGGGAGGAAGTCGAAGAACAGGGTGCGATCGGTCTCGGTGGCCAGGGAGATGAGCTTCCCCTTGGAGTTGGGGACGGTCTTCTCGTAGATGTACTGGATGTTGGTGGTCTTCCCGCACAGGCCGGGGCCGTAGTAGACCAGCTTGCAGTTGATCTCGCGGGAGGCGTAGTTGATGAAGGTCATCCCGGTCTCCCGCTAGTCCGAGAAGAGGCTGTCGATGTCTTCATCGGTGATCTCGGCCAGGGGAGAGCCGGTGGTGGCCTCGCGCTTCTTGCGCTCGGCGTTGCGCTCCTCGATCCGGGCGAGGGTTTCCACCAGGTCGTTGCTGGCCTGGCGCACTCGCAGCCGCACCAGGCCCAGGGAGGAGCGCTCGTCGAAGGCCAGGACCAGGATCACGCGGCCGCCCACCAGGGTGATGTGAAGGCTGTCCCGCTCCCCCTCGTGGAACAGGCTGCTGAAGAACGGCTCGCCGATGAGCTTGGCGAGCCCCTCGGTGGCTGCCACGTTGCCGGCGGTGAGGGAGGAGAGGCTGGTGGCGTCCAGGGCGTCCGTCTCGCCCACGAAGGCCAGATGCTGGCCGTTGCGGTCGATGAGGAAGACGAACTTGGCGTTGGACTCGCCGCAGAGGCGGGCCAGGGTGGCCTGCAGCTCACCCAGGTCTTCCTCGTACATGACCAGATCTGACGAAGCCATCCGGTTCGGTCCTCCGGCGTGAGGCACCGGGACGTGGGTGGGCCGCCGGTGCGCTGCCCGTGCCCAAATATAGGTTTCGGGTCCCTGGAGGCAAGGACGGGCCGGGAGAGCCGGGAAAGGGGCCCTCGGGGCCCTCAGTCCAGATCCCGGCGCCCCCGCAGGGCCCGGGCCAGCGTCAGGCGGTCGGTGAACTCCACCTCGCCGCCGGCGGGCATCCCCTGGGCCGGACGGCTGAGGCGCAGCCCGGGCCGCGACAGTCGGCGGGCCAGGTAGGAAGCGGTCGCCTCGCCTTCCACCCCGGCATTGGTGGCCAGGATCAGCTCGGTCACCTGCCCCTGGGCCAGGCGCGCCTCCAGGGCGTCCACCGTCAGCTCGCCGGGGCCGACTCCGGCCAGCGGGTCCAGCACCCCGTGGAGCACGTGGTACAGGCCCCGGTACTCGCCGCTCTCCTCGATGGCCAGGGCGTCGCTGGGATGCTCCACCACGCAGATGATTCGCCGGTCCCGTCCAGGGTCGGCGCACAGGGCGCAGGGGTCCACGTCGGTGATCTGGCGGCAGGCGGAGCAGGGCCGGAGCCCCTCGGCCAGTCCCTCCAGCGCTCCGGCCAGAGCGCGGATCTCCGAGGCCGGCCGTCCCACCAGGTGGAACGCAAGGCGCTGGGCGGACTTGGCGCCGATCCCCGGCAGCTTGCGCAGCTCGTCGATGAGGCGGGCCAGGGGGCCGGGGTAGGCGGGCGCCACCGGCCGCTCAGGACAGGCCGGGGATGCCAGGCAGGCCGCCGCCCATCTTGCCGGCGATCTCAGCCTCCACCTTGCGCTCGGCGTCATTGACCGCGGCCAGGATGAGGTCCTCCAGCAGGGCGGGATCCTCGGGATCCACCGCCTGCGGGTCGAGCTTGACCGCCACGAGATGCTTGGCCCCGGTCATGGTGACCTTCACCACGCCGCCACCGGACTGTCCCTCCACCTCCAGGGCGGCGATGGCCTCCTGCATCTTCTGGGCCTGCTTCATGAGCTTGTTGATGTTCACGGTTCGCTCTCCTGGGGCGGGGGTTCGGCCTCCGGGTCCAGAGGCTTGATGTCCACGATCTCGGCGCCGAAGACACTGGCCAGCGAGCGGACGGCGGGCTCGCTGCGCGCCGCCTCCAGCAACCGCTGGCGCCGGTCCGAGTCGGTCTCGGCCGGAGGTGCCTCCGGCTCGCTGCCGGTGCGCTCCTCCAGTCCCAGATGCACGCCCATGTCCGGGCCGAGGACATCCCGGACGGCCCGCTGCAGCGCCTCAAGGTTGCCGGGCAGCTCCACCGACTTCTTGAAGAAGGAGTGGCGGGGCTGGAAGGTGAGCAGCAGGTGGCCGTCGGCCATGCGCCCCTCGGCGTGATCCAGGAAGGCGGCCACCGCGGGCTTGACGCTCTCCACGGCCGCCCGCAGAGGGGCCAGATCCACGGCCCCGGCCGGGGGCGGTGAAGCGGGTGCGGCGCTGGGGGGAGGCGCGTGGGGCGCGGCCTGCCGGGCCGTCCGGCCCGGCGGGGGGCCGCCGCCCCGGGTGGCGCCGCCCGGCCGCCCGCCCCCCGCCGGCGCGCCGCCCATGGTGCCGCCGCCGCCCAGGCTCGCCGCCAGCTCGGCCAGGGGGGTGAGGCCGCGCGCCTTGACCATCTTGAGCGCGGTGAGCTCCAGCAGGGTCCGGGGCTGGCGCGAGTGGCGCAGCGCCGGCTCGAGCTGGGCGGCCATCTGGAACAACCGGATCAGGTCGTCCTCGCCGAAGCGGCCGGCCAGCGCCGACAGCTCGTCCCGCTCCTCGGCGGTGGCCTCCACCAGGCCGCTGTCGGCCCCCGCCGCCTTGAGCACGGCCAGGTCCCGGAGCCGCGCCAGCAGCGCCTCGGCGAAGCGGGCGGGATCGTCCCCCCGATCCTCGGAGGCGCGCAGCGCCCCCAGGGCGGCGGGGGCATCGCCGGTCGCCACGGCCTCCAGCAGGGCGTCCACCCGGGCGGCCGGCAGCGCCCCCAGCACCGCCTCCACCTCCTCGTCGGCCATGGACGGACCGCAGAAGGAGACCAGCTGATCCAGCGCCGAGAGGGCATCCCGCAGCGACCCCGACGCCACCCGCGCCACCAGGTCCAGGCTCTCCCGGGACAGGTCCAGCTTCTCGGCGCCGGCCACCGACTCCAGGTGCGCCCGCAGCTCCTGGCGGGGGATGCGCCGGAAGGTGAAATGCTGGCACCGTGACAGGATGGTGGCCGGGATCTTCTCCAGCTCGGTGGTGGCCAGGACGAAGACCACGTGGGGCGGGGGCTCCTCCAGCGTCTTGAGCAGGGCGTTGAACGCGGAGCGGGAGAGCATGTGCACCTCGTCGATGATCACGACGCGGTACCGGTCCCGCACCGGCTGGTAGCTCAGGCTCTCCTGCAGGTCGCGGACGTCGTCGACCTTGTTGTGGCTGGCCCCGTCGATCTCCAGGACGTCCACCGACCCGCCGGCGGCGATCTCCCGGCACGAGGGACAGTCGTTGCAAGGGTCGGTGCCGGGCCCCTGGCCGCAATTGAGGGCCTTGGCCAGCAGCCGGGCCATGGTGGTCTTCCCCACGCCGCGGGTGCCGCAGAACAGGTAGGCGTGGGCGATGCGGCCGGCGGCCAGCGCGTTGGTCAGGGTGCGCACCACCGGCGCCTGTCCCACCACCTGGTCGAAGCTCTGGGGCCGGTAGCGCCGGGCCAGGACCTGGAAGGCCGGCGCGTCAGTCGGCTGGGCGGCGCGCTCGCTCATGGTCCCCCCGGCCCGCTCCCTCGCGGGACGTGACAGAAAAGTGGCCGTGCACCCCCAGGTCGAGACCGGCCACCGGGCCTCGGACCGCCACCGCCGCCCTCCCAGTAAACCTGCGGCACATGATCCCGGCCGTGGACCGCTGCTCCCTTCCGGGCCTGACGGGGTTGACGGCGGTTCATTGCACAGGGCTGGCAAGGCGTGGATCGGCGGGGCCTCTGGCGCCGGGATCTCGGCCTCTCGAAGGGGGAATTCAGCCCCGCTGGAGCGGATTGCGAGTTACAGGGCACCGCTAGCTCCCCGCCTAGCACGGCCAACGCAGAATTCCCTCGAGGAGCGGATGATAGACCCCACCCCCGTCCTGGTCAATCAGATGGCGGAGAGAGAGGGATTCGAACCCTCGGTACGGTTACCCGTACACACGCTTTCCAAGCGTGCTCCTTCAGCCACTCGGACATCTCTCCACGGGGCTGGGGCAGGTGCTCCGGTCGGCGGACGGAACGGCCCCATCCTAGACAACGGCGGGAGGGGGGTCAACGGTGGGGCAGGGGCGGGGCTAGGATGTCCTTTTATGAGGACAGATCGTGCGAGCGGGCGTTCCCAGCCCCCTCCAGCGCTGGCCAGGAAAAAAAACGTGACTTTTCAACCCGATTCGGTTATATTACCCCGTGAACGCCGTCTCGCCCTTGGCGGGTCCTCTTGGCGGCCCACACCGCCCGGACCTGCATGCCCAGGCTGGAATGACGAGGCGGCCCCGGATGTTGTCGTCACAGTCGGCGATCTCAAAGGCCTGAGTCATCGGGGGAGTGCGGCATCCGCACACCTGTCCCGAACCGGAATCCTGACAACTGACGATGTTTGTGTGTTCCCTGGCGGGTAGGGAACCGAAACGGCCGCTCCCGGCGGCGCTGAACGAAGAGTGAGCGCATGGCAAGACGCATGATGGAATCCTCCACTGGGTTGCTCGACGAGGAAGAGCGGGCTACGGACCAGTTCGACGAGGACGAGAACGACCCCGACGGAGAGGAGGAGCTGATGCAGGACGATCGCACCGACGCCGCCGGCTGGTCTGAGGCAGAGGAGGCAGCCCAGACCGCGACCCAGCAGGAGGACCTGGTGGGCGGCAGCGGCAATCTCCTGCCCATCTACTTCCGCGAGATGAAGACCGTGCCGCTCCTGACTCCGGAGCGGGAGGCGCGCCTGGCCCGCCGCATGGAGACCGGCCGTCGCGGCATCCGGAAGATCCTGGTGAAGAACCCTGCCCTGGGCAAGGAGCTCCTGCCCCAGGTGGTGTTCCGCCAGGCCACCGTGGCCCGGCCGGAGCGGGACGTGCTCCTGCGGTTCACCGATCACCTCCGGCGCCTGAACCGCACGGTGCAGAACGGCGCCAAGGGGAAGCGGGGCAAGTCCCGCCAGGAGACGGTGCGGGAGATCAACGCGCTGCTGCGGCGCATCAAGCTCAAGCCCGAGCGCCTCAAGACCCTGACCCGGCGTGCCATCCGGGCCGAGGTTCTCATGGAGCGCTCCCGGGAGGAGCTGACCCAGGCCAACCTGCGCCTGGTGGTCTTCATCGCCAAGAAGTACCTGAACCGCGGGCTCTCCTTCCTGGACCTGATCCAGGAGGGGAACATCGGCCTCATGCGGGCGGTGGAGAAGTTCGAGCACCGGCGCGGCTTCAAGTTCTCCACCTACGCCTACTGGTGGATCAACCAGGCCATCCAGAGGGCCCTGGCGGACAAGTCGCGCACCATCCGCATCCCGGTGCACATGAACGAGAAGATCAAGAAGGTCAGCAACGCCGTGGCCGAGCTGACCGGCAAGCTGGGCCGCAAGCCCAAGGTCAACGAGATCGCCGAGACCACCGAGATCCCCGAGGAGAAGATCGAGGAGGTCCTGCGCTCCATCCGGCGGCCGCTGCCCATCGAGAACACCGGCGATGACGAGGACGCCGACGCTGGCCCCATCCGCTTCCTGGTGGACGAGCACTCCATCTCGCCCCTGGAGACCGCCCTGGGCCTGAACCTCAAGGAGAAGATCGAGGAGACCCTGGCCACGCTCACTCTGCGCGAGCAGCGGATCATCCGGCTGCGCTTCGGCATCGGGGAGACCTCCGACCACACCCTGGAGGAGGTGGGCAAGGCCCTCAACATCACCCGGGAGCGCGTGCGGCAGATCGAGTCCAGGGCCCTCAAGAAGCTCAAGTGGGACGACCGGACCCGCCGCCTCATGGAGTTCCTGTGAGCGACAGGCCCGCCGGCACCCTGGCCCGTCCCCGCCGGTCCCGCCAGGGCGGGAAGGGGACGGACCGGTCCGGCACCTTCAGCCTGCGCCAGCTGCTGGAGATGAACCCGGAGCAGCTGGGCAAGGTGGCGGCCACACTGGAGATCCAGGAGCCTCGCCACGAGAAGGTCCAGGACCTGGTGTTCCAGATCCTGAAGGCCCAGACCGAGCGCCTGGGCCTGCTCTTCTTCGAGGGGGTGCTGGAGGTCCTGCCCGACGGCTACGGCTTCCTGCGCAGCCCCGACAACGACTACCTGCAGGGGACGGAGGACGTCTACGTCCCGCCCAACCTCATCCGGATGTTCTCCATGGCCACCGGGGACACCCTGTCAGGCCAGGTGCGGGCGCCGCGCCCTGACGAGCGCTACTTCACCATGGTGCGGGTGGAGGCGGTGAACTTCCGTCCCCCCGAGGACAGCCGCCAGCGCACCTATTTCGACAACCTGACCCCTCTCTATCCCGATGCCATGCTCCACATGGAGACCGACCGGGAGAACCTGTCGGGGAGGGTTCTGGACCTGTTCGTCCCCATCGGCAAGGGGCAGCGGGGCCTCATCGTGGCGCCGCCGCGCACGGGCAAGACCATGCTCCTGCAGGCCATCGCTCACGGGGTGGCCGTGAACCATCCCGACGCCTACCTCATGGTGCTGCTCATCGACGAGCGCCCCGAGGAGGTCACCGACATGCAGCGCTCGGTGAAGGGGCGGGTCATCAAGTCCACCTTCGACGAGCCGGCCACGCGCCACGTGCAGGTGGCCGAGATGGTCATCGAGGAGGCCAAGCGCTGGGTGGAGTACGGCAAGGACGTCGTCATCCTGCTGGATTCCATCACCCGCCTGGCGCGGGCGTACAACGCCGTCTCGCCCCAGAGCGGCCGGGTGCTGTCAGGCGGCATCGACTCCACGGCGCTGCAGCGGCCCAAGCGGTTCTTCGGCCCGGCCCGCAACGTGGAGGAAGGCGGCTCGCTGACCATCATCGCCACGGCCCTGGTGGACACCGGCTCGCGCATGGACGACGTCATCTTCGAGGAGTTCAAGGGGACCGGGAACATGGAGGTGGTCCTGGACCGCTCCCTGGCCGACCGGCGCACGTGGCCGGCCATCGACCTGCACAAGTCGGGGACGCGCAAGGAGGACCTCCTCATCAACGAGGATCAGCTCGGCCCCATCTACAAGCTGCGCAAGGCCCTGGCCCCCCTCAATCCGCCCGAGGCCATGCAGCTGCTCCTGGACCGGCTGGGCCGGACCGGCTCCAACGCCGAGTTCCTGGCGGCCATCGACGGCGGCGTCGAGAAGGCGTCCTGAGCCGGGTCACGGCGAACCGCAGGGGCCTGCCCTGCGTAACCTCCTCGGAGGCTCAGGGGAGGAGGCCATGACCGCCAGCCAGACCCAGGGGACCGCGCCCGCCCGCCGGCGGGGCTGTCTGCGCAACGCCCTGGTGGGATGCCTCGGCGTGCTGCTGCTGGCGGTGGCCGTCCCCACCGTGCTCGTGGTCCTGGCGCTGGTCCGGGGTGTGCCCGAGCCGCGGCCGGAGCAGCAGCAGCTCACCCGGCCGCTGCCGGTGGAGGGGCAGGAACCCGGGACGCCCGGGACGTCTCCCCCGGGGGTCCCGGCGGCGGCGATAGGTGGCCGCCTCATCCTGGATCTCACCATGGGCTCCTTCTCGGTGGTTCCCGGCCCGCCAGGTCAGCCCATCCGCGTGGAGGCCGACTACGACGCCGGCTCGTTCGAGCTGGTGGAGAGCTACGCGCCCGAGGGGGAGCTGGGCTTCACCTACGAGCTGACGTTCAGGAGCCGCATCGGCTGGCTGCGGCGGCTCATGGGCGGGATCCACGCCGAGTCCAACCGCGTCAGGCTCGTGGTGCCCCGGGGGGTGCCGCTGAGCGTGAGGGGGCGCATCGGCGTGGGCGAGTCGGATTTGGAGCTGGGCGGGCTCTGGATCACCGACGCCGATCTTCGCCTGGGTGTGGGGGAGCACACCGTCTCCTTCGACGAGCCTGGCCCGGTCCCCATGGACTCGTTCCGCCTGTCGGCCTCGGTGGGGGAGGTGCGGCTGGAGCGCCTGGGCAACGCCAGTCCCGCCCGGGCCGAACTGAGCCAGAGCCTGGGGGAGATGGGCTTTGACCTGTCGGGCGCCTGGCGCCGGGATGCCCGGGTGTCGGTGAGCTGCGGCATCGGCGAGTGCCGGGTGGGGCTGCCAGGCGATGAGATCCGAGTCGATCTGGAGCGGGTCTCCCTGACGGTGGGGGATCAGAACGTCTCATCGGTGGACCGGCGGCCGCCCCCGCCGCCCGGCGCGCCCACCCTGACCCTGTCGGTGTCGGGGACCCTGGGGGAGCTGTCGGTGACCGACTGAGGGGGTGGCGGAGAGGGTGGGATTCGAACCCACGTGGCGGGGATAAGCCGCCAACCCGCTTTCGAGGCGGGCCCGTTGCGACCACTTCGGTACCTCTCCACGTCCGGACAAGGCAGTTTAGCGCACGCTCGCCGGGGCTGTTTGCCGCTTCCCTGCTGCCCCACTAGAATCGGATCCCCATGTGGACCCGGAAGAAGTTCCGCCTCACCGCGTGTGCCACCACCGGCGGCTGAGCCGCCAAGGTGGGTCCGGCGGACCTGCAGGGGATGATCGGCTCCCTCACGCGCCTCGCCGGCGGCCGGGAGCACGTCCTGGTCGGCCCCGAGACGGCCGACGACGCCGGCGTGTACC
>JBFGDW010000098.1:0-10813 GCA_041580435.1 Candidatus Polarisedimenticolia bacterium
AGGGTGGTGGCGGTGGCGGTGTTGGAGTTCACCTCGGTGAGGAAGCTGACCCCCGCGGCCACCAGCAGGAGCGTGGCCAGCACCGGGAGCCCTCCCAGCCCGGACAGGCCGCGACCCAGCGCCGCATCCAGGCCCGACGCGGCGAAGCCGGTGGCCAGGGCGAAGCCGCCGCCGAACAGGACCAGGATGTGCCAGGGGATGGCCGCCAGGGACGCCGGCACCAGCAGCCGCTCGTGTCTCCCCCCGCCGGCGGGCAGGAGGAACAGGACGACGGCCGCCGCCACCGCCACGGTGGAATCGTGCACGCGCCCGTCCAGCCCCGCCAGCTCGGCCCATCCCGGGAGGCGCACGAACCCCAGGTCGATCCCCCGCCGGCCGATCCACGCGGCGGCGGTGAGGGCGAACACTGCGGCGGTGCGCCGCTCGGCGGACGACATGGGGCCCAGCGCCGCCAGCTCACCGCGCACCGCGGCCGCCCCCGCGCCGCCGGCGGCGGGCTGCGGGAACGCCAGTCGCGTCAGCAGGAGCCAGGCCAGCGGCAGGAGCACCGCCACCACCGGCACGGCCAGCAGCATCCAGCCCAGGAACCCGGGCGCCGCCCGACCGGGGATCAGCTCCGGGAGCATCCCGGCCAGGACCACGTTGGGGAAGGTCCCCACCAGGGTGGCCATGCCGCCGATGTTGCAGGCATAGGCCGTCCCCAGCATGAGGGCCGGAGTGAAGCCGCGCAGGGGGACCCGGCCTGCCACCGCCAGGGCGATGGGGTAGAGCATGGCGGCGGTGGCGGTGTTGGACAGCCACATGGAGAGGAAGGCCGCGGCCAGCATGAACCCCAGCACCAGCCGGCGGGGTCCGCCCCCCACGGCGGCCACGATTCCGAGAGCCATGCGCCGGTGGAGCCCGTGGCGCTGCATCGCCTCGGCCAGGAAGAACCCGCCCATCATGAGGAAGACGTAGGGGTTGGCGTACGGAGGAGCCGCCTCGGACGGGCTCAGGATGCCGCAGGCCGGGAACAGGATCAGGGGGAGCAGCGCGGTGACCGCCAGGGGGACCACCTCGGCAACCCACCACGCGGCCATCCAGGCCACGATCCCCGCCGCCAGCCCCGGCGGACCCTGCAGGCCGGGGAGGGGGAGCAGGGCGAGGGCCGCGAACAGCGCGGGGCCGGCCAGGATGCTCCCTAGGCGCGCTCCGCGCCGTGGCGTGGAAGGCTCCGCCGCCATGGGCGGGCAGGCTACCACGCCGGCGCCCGTCTCTGTTACCTTGACGCGCCGTGAGTGAATGGATCCAGCGAGGCCAGGGTGGCATCGGCGCGGCGTGTCCGGCGCGGGCGGCGGCCCTGGTCCTTCTGGCCGCCTGGTCCGTGGCCCCCTCCCGGGCGGTCGCCCAGGCGGCGCCGGGCCCCGGGGGGATCCCATCCACCTTCTCGGTGCTGCTGCGCACGCCGGACCTGAACCTGCCCGCCAAGGGGAACCTCTTCGCCGGCGCCGGGGTGGAGGTCCGGCCGGGCTGGCGGCAGCCCTTCTCGGGCTACGAGGGGACCCTCACCCGGGTGGGTGAGCTTGGGGTCCACCTTGCCTTCAGCGAGCAGATCTCCCTGCGCATCGACGGCACCCTGCTGGAGCACCTGGCCGTGGACGAGGCGGCGTCCAGCCCCCAGCCCGGGTTCGATCCCACGGCCAGCCCGCGAGACGTGGGGACGGTGCGCTTCAGCACCATTCTGCGCCTCCTGCCCCAGAAGGGGGATCGACCGGCGTTCGGCCTGGAGTTCGCGGCCACCCTGCCCACCCCTGATGACGAGGAGGGGATCGGCCTGGACACCACCGATGTCTTCGCCACCGGCCTGTGGGGGCTCAGGCGGCCGCGCTGGGAGGCCACCGGCAGCTTCGGCGTCGGCATCCTCACCTCACCCACCGTCCTGCGCGAGCAGAACGACGTCCTCACCTGGGGCCTGAAGGCGGCCCGGCAGATCAACGGCCGCTGGGCGATTCTGGGGGAGGTCCACGGCCACACCGCCACCCGGGACAGGGTCTCGCCCGGGACGGAGGACCGGTCGGCCATCCGCATGGGCATGGCGTGGCGCCACCGCCGCGTGAACCTGGAGGCGGTGCTGGTCCAGGGTCTCACCCAGACCGAGGGGGACCTGGGGTTTGGGGTGGCGCTGAACTGGGACTGGCCGCGCCCCGACTAGCTGGCGGCCCGGCGGTTGCCGCCGGCGAGCTCCTGGTCGATGATCCGCTTGAAGCTGGCGAAGGGGTGGGCGCCCACCAGCTTCTTGCCATTGATGAAGAAGGTGGGCGTGCCGTTCACGCCGAGCTGGAGGGCCTGCAGGGCGTCCTGCTTCACATCGGCGGCCAGGGCCGGATCGGCCAGGTCCTTCTCGAACCGGGCCAGGTCCAGACCCACCTCCCGGGCCCAGACGCGCAGGTTCTGATCGTTGATGGCCCGCTGGTTCGAGAAGAGCTTCTCCCGGTACTCCCAGTACTTCCCCTGGCGCCCGGCGGCCAGCGAGGCCACCTCGGCCTTGTCATCCCGCAGCGGGCTGTACTTCACCACGTGATGGACCTTGCCGGGGTAGGTCTGCAGGATCTGGTTGATGGTGGCCTGGCTGCGGGCGCAGAAACCGCACTGGAAGGCGGTGAACTCCACCAGGGTGATGGGCGCCGACGCCGGGCCGCGGGCGATGGACCCCTTGATGTCCACGTCCCAGACCTTGTTGGGGTCCTCAGGGGCCGCCTGGGGCCGCGGCTGCTCCGCCTGGGCGATCCAGCGGGTGGGAGGCATCTGCCCCGAGAGCTCCTGCTCGATGATGTGCTCGAAGGTGGCTGGCGGCTGGGCGCCGCGCACCGGCCGGCCATTGACGAAGAAATAGGGCGTGGCGGTGGCGCTGATGCGTTCGGCCTGGGCCTGATCCCGCTGGATGAGGGCGTTGAACCTGGGGGAGTCCAGCGCCGCCTGGAAGGCGGCCATGTCCAGCCCAAGCTTGCCGGCTGCGGCCAGCAGGTCGTTGCGCTTGACGCTGTTGCTGGACAGGAGCAGGGCATGCATCTCGGCGAACTTCCCCTGCTCGCCAGCCGCCAGGGCCGCCTTGGCGGCCAGCGGCGCGTCGGCGTGGAAGCTGAGGGGGTTCTGCAGGAAGACGAGGCGGACCTTGTCGCCGTACTTGGCCTTGATCCCCTCCACCGTGGCGTGGGCGCGGCGGCAGAAGGAACACTGGTAGTCCACGTACTCCACGATGGTGACCGGGGCGTCCTCCGGCCCGATGGCGGGAGCGCCGTCGGTCTCCAGCTTGACCCGCTCCACGGCGGGGCCGGAGTCGGCGGCCGGAGCGGCGTCGGCCCCGGCACGGGCCGCCGCAGGGATCACGTCTCCGGCAGGGGCCGCGGGGCGGGCGAGGCGCGGCATTCCATCGGCCGCCGGGGACACGCCTGCGTCCGAGGACAGGGAACCGAGGACGAGGCCGGCGGTCACGGCGGCGCCCAGGACGGCAACCGGGAGCAGCCAGCGGCTGATGGAGCTGTTCTTCTCGGTGGACAACGTCGTCTTCATGATCTCCCCTTGGTGGACTCCCGAGATTATAGCCGACCTGCCTGCGCCGGTGCCGGGCGGCAGGGGTGGCGCCGTGGGGGCGGTATGGGGCCCCGGGCCGAGAGGCCACCGCAAGTCACTGGATCAGCGGGAGAAGAATCCCCGGCGGGAGCCGCTGCTGCCGCTGTCGGAGGCGGTGAGCTCCTTGATACGGGCCTGGAGCTTGGCGATCTTTCCCTCCAGGTCCTGCTTGATGAAGGCCGCCTCCCGGCGGGCCTTCTCCACCTCCTCCTTGCCGCCGGTGGAGGTGTCGGAGATGGTCTGGATCTGCTGCTCACGGGCCGTGAGCTGGGCCGTCAGCTCCTCGATGGTCCGGTCCTTCTCGGCCAGCTCCTGCTGGTGCCGGTCCTGGGCCTCGTCGTAGAGACGCTTGATCTCCTGGAGCTCGGCGATCTTGGAGAAATCCGCTTTGGAGTCGCTCATTTCCTCTCCTAGGGCCATGCTGCCACCCGAGGACGCGTACAGGAGCTTGCGCATGTCCCGCTCGAAGTCCTCGGGGCTGGGGGATGCGGCCTGGGCCGTGCCCACGTTCACAACGCCATTGAGCACCAGCGCCATGAGGGACTGGTTCATGGTCTGCATGCGGAAGAACGACACCGACTTCTCCATCTCGACGTCGATCTCCTTGATGTTGTTCTCCTCGATGAGGCGGGCGATGCGTGGGGTGTTGCGCAGGATCTCCACGGCGGCGGTGAGCCCCTTGCCGTCGTTCCGCTGCACCAGGTTCAGGGAGATGATCCCCTTGAGGACCTGGGCCAGCTGCGCCCGCACCTGGGCCTGCTGCTTGGAGGGGAAGGCGTCGATGATGCGGTCGATGGTCTGGGAAGCCGAGTTGGTGTGCAGGGTGGAGAAGACCAGGTGGCCTGTCTCGGCGGCGGTCATGACGGTGCCGATGGTTTCCAGGTCGCGCATCTCCCCCACGGCGATGACGTCGGGATCCTGGCGCAGGACGTTGCGCAGGGCATCCACGAAGGTCCAGGTGTCGGTGCCGACCTCCCGCTGGCTGATGGCGCCCACGCTGTCGGTGATGAGGAACTCGATGGGGTCCTCGATGGTCACCACGTGCACCGGGCGCGTGTCGCACACCATGCGCAGGAGCGCCGCCAGGGTGGAGGACTTGCCCGAGCCGGTGGGGCCGGTGACCAGGACCAGGCCGTGGGGCAGCGGGGCGAACTCCTTGATGACCTCGGGCAGCCCCCACTCGTCGATGGAGGGAAACTCGAAGGGGATGCGGCGGAAGACCGCGCCCAGGCTGCCCCGCTGGTGGGTGACCGAGACCCGGAAGCGGGACACGCCGGGCAGGGAGTAGCCCAGGTCCACCCACAGGTTCTCCTCCAGCTTGGCCCGCTGCTTGGGGGTCAGGATGGACATCACCATCTCCCGGATCTGGTCGGGCTCCAGGGTCATCTCGCCGGCGGGCACCAGCTTCTGCTCCAGACGGAGCAGGGGCGGGCGCATGGCCTTCAGGTGAAGGTCCGAGGCCTTGCGGGCCACCATGAAACGCAGCAGTTCCTGGATGGTCATGTCCACCTGCGAATATAGGTTTCAGGGCGCCGATGTCCAGCAACTGAACGCGGCTCGCCCCGGACGCGCGTTGCCGGTGCCGCGCCGGCGGTGGTAACCTTCCCGCCCGATGAAACCCTACGATTTCAAGGAGATCGAGCCGCGCTGGCAGGACTTCTGGCGGCGCGAGGGGCTGTTCGCCGCCGGCCCGGCCGGCCCCCGTCCCGACCGCTACCTCCTCATGATGTTCCCGTACCCTTCGGGCACCCTGCACGTGGGCCACGGGCGCAACTACATCATGGGCGACGCCCTGTGCCGGTTCATGAAGATGCGGGGGGACAACGTCCTGGCGCCCATGGGCTGGGACGCATTCGGCCTGCCGGCCGAGAACCATGCCATCGCCAAGGGGGTCCACCCGGCCGACTCCACCCGGGCCAACATCGACCGGATGCGCGAGCAGTTCCGGGAGTGGGGGATCGTCTACGACTGGGACCGGGAGATCGCCTCCTGTCATCCGGGCTTCTACCGCTGGACCCAGTGGATCTTCCTGCGCATGTACGAGAGAGGGCTGGCCTACCGCAAGCGCGCCGACGTGAACTGGTGCCCCTCGTGCAAGACCGTGCTGGCCAACGAGCAGGTCATCGAGGGGGCGTGCGAGCGCTGCGGCCACGCGGTGGACCAGCGCGAGCTGGAGCAGTGGTTCCTGCGCATCACCGACTACGCCCAGCGGCTGCTGGATGACCTGGACCACCTCATCCACTGGCCCGAGCGGGTCAAGCTCATGCAGGCCAACTGGATCGGCCGCTCGGAGGGGGTTGAGCTGGACTTCCCCGTGGTGGGCGAGGAGGCCGGAGAGCCCCTGAAGGTGTTCACCACCCGCCCCGACACCATCTACGGCGCCACCTTCATGGCGGTGGCGCCGGAGCATCCACGCCTGGCCGGGCTGGTGGCCGGCCGGCCCGAGGAGGAGGCGGTGACGGCCTTCGCCCGGGACGTTCGCCGCGAGTCCAGCTTCGCCCGGGCCGCCGGGCTGGTGGAGAAGCGCGGGATGTTCACGGGCCGCTTCGCCGTCAACCCGTTCAGCGGCGAGAAGGTGCCCATCTGGACCGCCAACTTCGTGCTCACCAGCTACGGCACAGGCGCCATCATGGCGGTCCCGGCCCACGACCAGCGGGACTTCGAGTTTGCCCGGGCTCACCATCTGCCGGTCAGGATCGTCATCCGCGGCGCCGAGGGCCCCGCCGACGCCGCCGCCCTGAGCGAGGCGTTCACCGCCGACGGCACCATGGTGGACTCCGGCCCCTGGAGCGGACTCCCCAACCGTGAGGGGGTGGAGAGGCTGATGGCCCACGCCGAGGAGCAGGGGTTCGGCCGGCGCCAGGTGAACTATCGCCTGAGGGATTGGCTCATCTCCCGCCAGCGCTACTGGGGCACGCCCATCCCCATCATCTACTGCGACGCCTGTGGCGAGGTCCCCGTCCCCGAAGAGAGCCTGCCGGTCCGCCTGCCCCGGGAGGTGGAGTTCCGGCCCACCGGCGATTCGCCGCTTGCGTCCTCGCCGGAGTTCGTGGCCGTCGACTGCCCCCGCTGTGGCCAACCGGGCCGGCGGGAGACCGACACCATGGACACCTTCGTGGACTCGTCCTGGTACTTCCTGCGCTTCGTCTCGCCGCGCCTGGAGACGGGCCCGTTTGACAGCGGCGAGGCCAACCGCTGGCTGCCGGTGGACCAGTACATCGGCGGCATCGAGCACGCCATCCTGCACCTGCTCTACGCCCGCTTCGTCACCAAGTTCCTTCACGACGAGGGCTGGATCAACTTCACCGAGCCGTTCGCCCGGCTGTTCACCCAGGGGATGATCACCTACCCGGCGGCCCGTTGTCCCAGGCACGGCTGGGTCGCCCCCGAGGAGGTGAAGGACGGCCTCTGCCCACGGGGTGGGGAGAAAGTGGAAGTCTCGGTCCAGAGCATGTCCAAGTCCAAGCTCAACGTGGTGGCTCCGGCCTCCATCATCGAGCGGTTCGGCGCCGACACGGAGCGGGTCTTCACCCTGTTCATGGCGCCGCCCGAGCGGGAGTCCGAGTGGTCCGACGAGGGGGTGCGGGGGGCCTCCCGCTTCCTGAACCGGGTCTGGCGACTGGTGCAGGAGACGGCGGCCGCCCTGAGGACGGGCGCGGGCGCCCCCACGGTCCTGGCCATGGCCGGGGCGCCCGAGGCGGCCTCGGGGGGCCACGCCGAGCTGCGCCGGCAGACTCACCACGTGATCCGCAAGGTGACCGCCGATGTGGGGGAGAACCTGCACCTGAACACCGCCGTGGCGGCGCTCATGGAGTTCTCCAACTTCCTGGGCGGCTACCTGGAGGCCACGCCCCGCCGGGAATGGGACGAGGGCGGCATCGCCCGGGCCCTCAAGGCTTTCGTGCAGCTCCTGCACCCGTTCGCCCCCCACATCACCGAGGATCTCTGGCAGGACCTGGGCGGGACGGGCTCCATCCTCTCGGCGGCCTGGCCCACATGGGACGAGGCGGCCCTGGCCCGGGAGGAGGTCACCCTGGTGGTGACGGTCAACGGGAAGGTCCGGGCGAAGGTGACGGTGGCCGCCGCGGCCTCCGAGGACGAGGTCCGGCAGGCCGCGCTGGGTGAGGCGCGCATCGCCGAGATCCTGGCCGGACGGGCGCCGCGCAAGGTGATCGTCGTGCCGGGCCGGCTGGTGAACCTGGTGGTCTAGGTCCCGGCCGGGGGCCCCGGGCCGCCGGCCAGGAAGCGGGCCTTGGCCTGGCGCACCACCTCCCGGATGCGGTCCTCCAGGTCCGCCCCGCAGTCCTCGCACAGGCAGACGTCCTCCTCCTGGTAGCGCTCCGGGAGGGGATGCAGCGGCGGGGTGCCGAAGGCCGCGCCGCACCGCTGGCAGGTGAAGAGCAGCGGCCGCTCGTCCCCCTTGGGGGAGAGCAGGACCAGCAGCAGGAAGATGCCCAGGGTGAAGAGGGCGATGCCGCTGGCGACGATCCACATGGCGGCATCATACAGGGAAAAAGACGGCCCCCCGGCACGGGGGAGGGAGCCGGGGGGCCTAGAGGGGAACGGACGATGGAACCAGCGCAACCCCGGATGTCGTCGCGCTGGCAGGGGGGGGAAGAGAATCTCTCTCGCGGGCTCCTTTCTCGCGGCGCGAGGCCGCTGCTCGTCTCACGGGAAAGGATACGGCGGCGAATATGCGAAGTCAAGTAAAACTTATATATAAATCTCAACTTTCACATATGTAATTAAAGACTGATCGGATACTGAGCAGATACCCGCCCACCCGTGCCGATTCATGGGAAATCAGCGCCGGGGCCGGGGCGCATCGCGCCGCCGTCAGGCTCCCAGAAGCTGCCGCGCCTGCTCCACATCGGCGCGAATCTGGTCCACCAGCTCTTCCCGGCCGGCGAAGCGGCGCTCATCCCGCAGCCGCTCCACGAACCGCAGGGCGACGCGGCGCCCGTACAGGTCCCCGTCGAAGCCCAGGACGTGGGTCTCCACGGCGTTGCCCGCCCCGGGGAAGGTGGGGCGGGAGCCGATGTTGGTCACCGAGGGGAGCGGCCGCCCGTCCACCACCAGCCGGGTGACGTAGACGCCGGTGAACGGGATGAGCTCGTTGTCCACGGCCAGGTTGGCGGTGGGGAAGCCGATGGCGCGCCCGCGCCGGTCCCCCTCCACCACCGTCCCCGTGAGCTCCTCCTCCCGTCCCAGCAGCTCGGCGGCCAGGCGCACGTCGCCGGCGCCCAGTGCCTTGCGCACCCGGCTCGAGCTGATTCGCTCCCCGCCGTGGCGCACGCCGGTGATGGGCACGGCCGCGAAGCCGTGCTTCCGCCCCAGCCGCTCCAGGGTCTCGAAGTCGCCTGCACGGTCGCGCCCGAAGCGGAAGTTGCGGCCCACGTGGATCTCGCGGATGGCCAGGCTGCGGAGCAGGGTGCGCTGGACAAACTCCTCGGGCGACAGCCCGGCCAGCTCCCGGGTGAAGGGGAGATCCAGCATGACCTCGGCGCCCGCCTCCCCCAGCAGGCGGATCTTCTGCTCGCGGGTGGCGATGAGCCGGGGGGCCGAATCCGGGTGGAGGACCTTCTGGGGATGGGGGTTGAAGGTGATGGCCACCACGGTCCCGCCCACGGGCTCGACGCGCTCCCTGAGGGTGGCGAAGATCCGCTGGTGTCCCAGGTGCACGCCATCGAAGTTCCCCACCGTGGCCAGGGGGTGGGGAAGGGGCCCGTCCAGCTCCTCGGGAGAGTAGAGCACGCGCATGGTCAGACGGGGCTCCTCAGAAAGGGACGGCCAGGTGCCGGAGCAGCCAGAGCGCCAGGTTGGCGTAGATCCCCGCCATCACGTCGTCCAGGACGATCCCCGTGCCGCCCGGGAGGGCCTCCAGGCGGCGGGCCGGAAACGGCTTGAGGATATCCATGACACGGAAGGCGAGAAAACCCGCCACCACGCCCTGCCAGCCCAGCGGATGCCCCACCAGGGTGAGGAAGTAGCCGGCCCACTCGTCCACCACCACAGGGCCCGGGTCCTTGTCCGCCAGCTCCCGGCCGCCCACGCCGGCGGCGGCAATGGCCAGGGGCACGAAGGCCACGGCGAAGGCGGCGAAGGCCCAGCGGGGCAGCAGCCACGCCAGGACCACGTAGACCGGGATGGCGGCCAGCGTCCCCACCGTGCCGGGAACGGCCGGTGCGTAGCCGGAGCCGAAGCCGGTGGCCAGCAGGAAGAGGAGACGGCGCCCCGCGGCCACGGGCGATCTCAGGCCGGGCCCACGGCCCGGCCCACCAGGTCGTAGGGATGCGCCTCGGTGATCTCCACCCGCACGAAGCGGCCGGGCTGAGCCTCGCCGTCGTTGATGAGCACCCGGCCGTCCACCTCGGGGGCCTGCCCCTCCAGGCGGCCCTGGAGGAGGTGCTCGGTCTCGGTGCACGCCCCCTCGCACAGCACCGTCTCGGTCCGCCCCACCCGCTCCCGGTTGAGGCGGGTGGAGATGCGGCGCTGGCGCGCCATGATCCGATCCCTGCGCTCCGCCTTGAGCGCCTCGGGCACGTCGTCGGCCAGGGCGTGAGCCGTGGTGCTCTCCTCGTGGCTGTAGGTGAAGACGCCCAGGTTGTCGAAGCGGGCCTCGTCCACGAACTCCTCCAGCTGGCGGACGTCGTCCTCGGTCTCGCCGGGGAACCCGGTGATGAAGGTGGTGCGGATGGCCACCCCCGGCACCAGGCTCCGGATCCGCTGGAGCAGCCGCAGGTGGGAGTCCGCCGAGCCGCCGCGGCGCATGCGCGCCAGCACCTCCCGGGAGGCGTGCTGCAGTGGGATGTCGATGTAGCGGGCGATGTTGGGCCGGCTTCCCATGACCTCCAAGAGGTCGTCGCCCACCTTGTTGGGGTAGACGTAGAAGAGGCGCACCCAGCGCAGCCCGTCCACACGGGACAGGGCGTCCAGGAGCCGCGCCGGACCGCCGCTCATGCCCAGGTCGGCGCCGTAGGCCGTGGAGTCCTGGGCGATGAGGTTGACCTCGGCCACCCCCTCTGCGGCCAGTCGGCGCGCTTCGCCCACGATGTCATCCAGGGGGCGGGAGCGGAAGGCGCCGCGGAAGCGGGGGATGGCGCAGAAGGCGCAGGTGTTGTCGCACCCCTCGGCGATCTTCACATAGGCGGTCCACGGCGGCGTGGTGCGCAGGCGCGGGGTGTCGGCGCCGTAGAGGTAGGTG